>JAKMEU010000169.1 GCA_022425845.1 Luminiphilus sp.
GTTCCAGGGTCTGCCACAGGTCGTGAAACCTCCGTAGCATGCAGCAATCAGGGCTGTGGTGCTGCGGCCCATCCCGCATAAGCTCGGTGTCCACCCCAATCAACCCCAATACCGCCCAGTCATATCCAGGCCCCCAGATACGATGCGCAGAGCCCTAAAGCCCACAGAACATGTCACATGACATGCTAATGCGGACCGTTATACATGTAAACCCTCTGGCCCGCATGATTTAACCGGGATAGGTCGCCCTTCTCCGATGGATTACCGGACTCCCGTCTGTTAACCGAGAGCTGTACATCTGACGCCCGGCCATGACCGGTCAATCCAAATACAGCGATGCCAATCCGTGGCGTGGTGGTAAGCCGGATGCCTTAGAGCAGCGGTGTCATCAAATATAGCTGGAAGGCTGACGGTACCGGGTAGTGACGGGCTGTCGGCTTCCATCGTGCTTATCTTGGGGGCATCCGAATGCCGCCATCCATACGAATAACTTCGGCATTCATGTACGGATTGGTGATGCACTCCATGACCGTAAAGGCCAATTCCTCGGCAACACCCAGGCGCTTGGGAAAAAGCACCGACGCGCCCAGCTTGGCCTTGAATGCTTCCGCCTGCTCGCCCTGGCCGTAGATCGGAGTGTCGATTAAACCGGGTGCAACCGTGTTAACACGAATACCCACAGAGCTCAGGTCACGGGCGATCGGCAAGGTCATCCCGACTACCCCGCCCTTCGAGGCGGAGTAGGCCGCTTGGCCGATCTGGCCGTCAAAGGCGGCAGCGGAGGCCATGTTTACGATCGCGCCACGGGCACCGTCGGCATCCATAGGCTCGGTCTTCGCCATAGCCGCAGCCGCACGGCTCAACATGTTGAAGGTGCCTACAAGATTGACCTGAATCACAAAATCAAAACCCTTGATATCCATGGGCTCATTGTTGCGGTCAATGGTGCGCGCTGGCAGGCCTAGGCCGGCCGAATTCACACAAACGCGCAGGGGGTTCAGCGCGCATGCGGCGGCAACAACGGCATCGGCGTCCTCGGTCCTGGTGACGTCGCACTTGACGAACACACCACCGATTTCGTCGGCGATCTGCTGACCACGCTCTTCGTTGAGGTCGGCCACAACCACCTTGGAACCGGCCTCGGCCAGCTGGCGTGCAGTCGCTTCACCGATACCTGAGGCACCTCCGGTGACAATGGATGAGCTGTGGTTGAGATTTACTCTGGGCATGACGGGTGTCCTTCGATAATTCAAAAAAAGGGTTGGATGCGCAGCAGGTTGGCAGCCATTTATTCGACGGTCAAATTTTGCCCGTCAATTCAAAAGTCAAAGGATAATTCGAATAAGCCTTTGCCGTTGACTGTTACATTCCAGGCGCCATGATCTTTGCCCTGCAAAGGAACCAAAACACTAGCAACCCCCAGGGGGTCATCAATAGCCCACGACCCTAAACGGCCGTAGCAGCAAAGGCAGTGCTACTGTATTTTATCGGGCGCATATGGCATCGCATGTTGCCCATTAGAGACACCGTGCGAGCTTCTATAACCGACCGGTCTGCGGCCGTAGGCACTCCCAGGCGGAATTATGATGTCTGTGGCTATCGCAACATGCGCTATCGCTTTTCTACCACCAGTGTCATGGAGGAGCGAGGGGTATGACCGGATTTAGCGAATCGCGTTTTTTGGCTGTGAGGGTCAAGAGCTTGAATCAAGTCTGGGGAGGAAAATCGCAGCTGGAGCGTGATGGTGGCTGTTTATTGCTGTGGCTGGCGGTACTGCAGTCATTGCTGCTTGGGGCGGGGCCTGTTGCCAGCGCTCCGGATGAGCGCGTGCAGCAACTGCAGGAAAGCGTCCAAAGTGTGCGCAACGGCGAAAGTTTCAAAGATGTGGCACCCCAGCAGCCAGAGCCCCGCATAGGCGCCGAGATACTGGAAATCCAGTCGCCCACCTCCATCCGGGCCTGGATCAGTCCCGAGATAACGCGGGAGGAGTTTGCAGCCCTGGAAGTTGATGAGGGCTGGCGCAAGAATCAGCCCCGGGAGTCAGTGGAATGCGGCCCGGACGATGCCCGTTTCACCAAATCCCCTGACGCAACCGAGGATGGCGACATTCTGATCCAGTCGTTTTACGGCTTTGACTGGTTCCACTCCGCGACGGTTTTTGAGACTGACCTGCCGGTGGGCGAGGACGGATTGTTGCTGGGCTTCCGAGTCAGGAAATTCCACGAGCTCACCTACTACCCAGGCAGCTGCATGGTGCTGTTAATTTCCCCTGAAGACGAGATCTATTTTCGGGTCGGTAGGGATGCGGATCGGACCACGGATGAATTCTCGATACCCGACCGTTGGCGGGTCGAACCCTATACTCCGTCGGAGCAGCTAATCATTGAGCTGTTCGGTGACACATTGGTCATACGCACAGACAACAACGACTCCTTTCAGGGTCCGTTAATCGGATTGGATAGCGTGCTTTGAACCAGCCAATGGCTGCGGTTGCCATTGGGTTTTTGCTATCCGGGTTCAGGCGATTATGCGAGTCAAGACATAGGCAACCGCCGCCATCTGGGCGAGGCCCAGTAACACCGATGCACCGTGTAAGACTTTGAACCGGCTCTTATCCCCGGCGTCTGTTGCGGCATTGATGGCAGGCATCAGGATTTGGCGCGCCGGGACGGTGGTGACCACAACGGCGGCCATTAGCAGGGCAGAGGTGCTGTCGAGGAAAAACAGAACCGCGGCCGCCACGCCGGCGATAGCGATACACCAAAGGTAGAACACGGGGAAGGCCTTACGCAAAATTGCGCCGGCTTCAGGTGCCGGTAAGTTGCTGAACAGGAAGGCGGCGAAGCCAAACGAGTAGAGCATCATGCCGCCAAATAAAAACGCGGTGAGTAGCAGGGCGGTGATGGTCAGCATGACAAGCAAGCTCCTGAAAGGGGCGCCGGCCAATGGGCTCGGTGCTAATCGGTGTTAGTGGAT
>JAKMEU010000170.1 GCA_022425845.1 Luminiphilus sp.
GTGTTGACGACCCCGAGGGCTACCCACATGTAGTCACCACAGTCATTGAAAACCTCGAGCAGCAAATTCGCAGCATCATTGCCCTTGGAGCCAAACGCATCCTGGTCGGTAATCTACCGGACCTCGGCCTGACACCCATCGTGCTCGAAAACAAGACCTACGGGGTGGCGGCCGGACTCGATGAGACCGAGCGCCGGCTGCGATTGAGCGAACGCCTGTCTGAACTCACTGATCTCCACAATCAACAGGTTGCTCTGCTGGTTGAACGCCTGGATACCGAGTCTACCGGTGTCAGCATCCTGTTGTTTGACGCCCATACACTCTTTGACGACGTACTGGATTATGATTCCTACCCTGATTTCAACATCAGCGAAGAGGCCGATTTCGATATCACCCGGAATGCGCAGATTCTGGGGCCCGACCTAAACCTGCCTCCCCGTGCCTATCAGGCCCGATGCTATAAGGGCGGCTACCTCGGAGAATCAGATCCGTCCTTTGTTTGCGAGAACTCCCAACGTGCCGTGTTCTGGGATGTGGTACATCCAACCACCTATGTGCACTGTTGGGTTGCCTATGGCATACATCGACAAATGGCCGCTGCCAGCTGGGCGCGACCCACACCCGATATCGAGGAGGTGGGCGAATGGTGTGGCGCCGTAGCCCAACTGGCTGCCGGCCACCAGGAACTGAGGGTGCTGAGGTATGCACGGCGTGAGGATGCCCTGGCCCCCATTGAGTAGTCATCAGCTTTAATAAGGGAAGCCGCAGCGGGCCTATCATGTGTCAGCCCGCGACAAGGTATCGGCGCCGAACGCTGCCATCCAGCGATGAGGGGACAATTTGAGGGGTTCGTGACTGGACGGCCCCATGAAAAACTGGAAAATAATACCGGCGACAATATTGCGACAGGCGGCTCAGCGGCGTCACCGCTAGCCGGCGTGGCCATTGGAGGCTCACATGAAAATAGGGACCGCTGTTTCCAGACGTCATCTAAAGCGTCCCATAAAGAGGGGCGCGTTCGGGCCACAGGCCGGGACAAGGTCGGTGGTCTGCAGCATCGTAATCTGTTTAACCACAATGACATTCGGCCTCACGGCCGCTGCTGATTCAGTAGTCGAGCGCGGCGCCTATCTGGTGAACACCATCATGGCCTGCGGCAATTGCCACACACCACTAGGCCCTGATGGCCCCATGGCATCGAAAGCACTTGCGGGTCGGTTCCTGGAGAAAAATCCGGCCTTCACTGCCTATGCCTCCAATATTACCCCTGCGGGCCCATCAGGTAACTGGAGCGACCAGGAACTCAAAACCGCCATTCGGGAAGGTTTGCGACCCGACGGTTCGATCATCGGCCCGCCCATGCCTTATCAGGCGTATCGAGGCATATCGGACAGTGACCTTGACGCCATCGTTGCCTACCTACGATCTATTCCCGCGGTGGAAAATGAGCTGCCTGCCTCGGAGTACGCTATGGCGCTGCCGGCTGCCTATGGCCCTCCAGTAGAATTCGTTCCGGCACCCGATCCTGAAGACACTCTGGCCGTGGGCAAGTATCTAGGCTACAACCTGGGGCACTGTATTGAGTGTCATTCGCCCAACTCGCCAAGAGGCCCCGATGTCTGGGAAAGGCCGGGTGAAGGCGGCCTTGTCTTCCATGGCCCCTGGGGAACATCTGTCTCCAGCAACATCACCGTCGGCGCACTCCAGCGCTACAGCGATAGCGAGCTGACCAAAATGATTACCGAGGGCATCCGTCCCGACGGGCCAACGATGGCGCCCCCAATGCCTTACCCCGCTTACCGCAGCCTTAAAAACGACGACCTTTCGGCGCTTCTGCTCTGGCTCCGGGATCAAAAATGACTTTCAGCTAAGGTGAAATCATCGGTCCAATGATGCCGACCGGTTCTGCTTTTTAGCGCGTTGGTGAATCGAAGCGACTACACCAGATTGCGCACAATCACGACGCTGGAAAGCCCTATCCACAAGGTATTAAAGGCCACCATCGTTGGCAGGAGCTTGCGCTCGGAAACCCAGATTAGCAGCGCCGAGGTGGAGAGAGTAATCAGGTGCAATTGCCAGATTTCCTGCTGCCAAATCAGCCCTGGGAGAATGACGGCAGCCTTCGCTATCCAGGCGATGGCCTCCACCACGTTGTAGTTCACCCAGTAGCCGTCCTCGAACCACATACGGTAGCTCTTGAGAATATTACCCATACCCACATGGTAGTAGACCGCCGCGGTGATACCTAAAAAAAGCAGTGTCGAAGCCAGTAGTTGCATTACAGAAATCCCGAGATCGGCCCATTGGAGGTGGGGCTTTTGTGGATAGGGTCGTGAGGATTTTCAGGCGCCGGACCCGACTTCGCCTCCCCCTCTTCCACAAGATATCGGCCTCGGTAATACTGGGCAACTGTCGACTGGCTGGCACCGTAAGCTGAGCCAGATCAGCTGGCTGGAGGGCCTTACCCATGTTATTCAAACTGTTATCCCCGGTGTTTAATCGACGACTCCTCTTCATTTCGCTCTTATTCACCACGGCAAGTGTCGGTACGCCTACTTTGGCCGCGGAGGCAGACAAAGGGGTCTTTGTCGCTGCGGACGTATTTGAACTTGAATATGCGAAAGATCCACAGGTAGCCCCTGACGGATCTCAGGTGGCCTACGTACGTGTGGCCATGAATATCATGACGGATAAAGCGGAGCAGTCTATTTGGCTGATTAACACGGACGGTAGTGATCACCGTCCCCTTGTCGCGGGCCCTGGACAACACACTTCGCCACGCTGGTCACCTCAGGGGGACCGTATTGCGTTTTTATCCAAAGGGACGGGCACAACCCAACTCATGATCCGTTGGCTTAAAGACGGCGCCCAAGCACAGATTACCGACCTGCCCAATGCGCCCGCAGGCATCCGATGGTCCCCAGATGGGAAGCATATCGCTTTTACACGACTCGTCCC
>JAKMEU010000175.1 GCA_022425845.1 Luminiphilus sp.
GAATAATCACCCGGACGTCAGGGGACTCATCGGCCCACTCAAACGTTTCCTGCAACTCGCGCCACATGGCCAAATTCATCGCATTGGCACTCTCGGGACGATTTAATTTCACATCCAGTATGTGATCCTCGAGGTGCAGTGCGAGGGTCTCTGGCGCGGGCAAATCGGACACTGTGGTTCTCCGGTTATCTGAAGTTTAAATTGAACTGCTATTGGCGACGTTTTTTCTCAAACGCCGGGGGTAAAGCATAACGGGTCATGCGAGCCCGCGTCAGTAGAAATCGAGATGGGCCCCGATTTGAATTTCCGGCAGGGGTTTGGCTTCGCCCTGCCGCGTTCCCACATACAGAAACCCAACGATCTCATCACCGGGCCGTGCACCAAGCTCCGCCACGACCAGGGCGTCCTGCGCGTAGCGCCCCGTGCGCCACATGGTGCCAAAACCCAGTGATTCGGCCCCCAAAGACATGCCGTAAAGCGCGCAGGCAACCGCCGCGACCTGCTCAACCCGGGGAACCTTTGGATGCTCGACCGGTCTTACCAGGCCGGCAATCACCAGCGGGGCGCGCAGCGGCGCGGCCTGTGCTTTTTGGCGCTCGGCCTCAGTGGCCTCAGGGTGCGTCAAAAGCAGTGCCTGCTCAAAGATGCCCCCCAGCGCTGCACGACGGTCTCCTTCAATCGCCACAAAATGCCAGGGTCGCAACCGCCCGTGATCGGGCGCCCGTAGACCGCCAGCCACTATCTGTTCGAGCTGATGCCGATCCGGACCCGGGTCAACCAATTTGGAATGGGAGTTGCGTTGTAGCAGCGCGTTAAGAATCGACATGTCCTGCGGAAACCTCTGTGAGTGCCGGGCAAGGATACCAGCGCTGCGGCCCGACAGTCAGGGTTTCCAGCTATCCGGTATCGAACTGGCCAGCTTGACGACGCGCTGGCCCAACACGATCTCATCGTCGCTTACTTGCACCGCGCCGTTATCGAGCACCCCATCATTAAAGCGATATTGCGGGGACCAGTGCCCGGCCAACCGGACTGACTCCGTCTTGGCCCGGGCCTCCTGAACGTCTGCGTGTTTATCCTGCCAGGCCGAGAATTCTTGGCTACCGTGATGGCGTGCCAGCAGCTTCTGGGTCAGGTCAGGCCCAAGGACTGCCGCTGTGGCGTTGTTACCACCAAAGCCCTTGCTGTTGATCAAGGCATAATCAGGCGCTTCGCAGGACAATGTTTCCAGGGGAAAGGTCAGACCCGAAGTTTCCACGTCATCGGCCAGCGCGTTGACTGTGGTGATACCGGGCATGATGCCGGTGTCCCATATTCCCAGCATCGCCGAAAGTTGATCGCCCGCTGCTGCACCGAGGGAATGACCGATAAAACTTTTGATAGCCCCCACCGTCCAGCTATCCACCCCCATGGCAGAGGCCACGCGACTCATTATCTGGGACTCGGTCACCCGATTCTGGGGGGTGCTGGTGCCGTGTGCCTGCACCACGCCGCCACGACTGAAGCTGTGAGGTTCCAGCATGTCGCGCAATAGCGCGGCAGCCTTTGCAAACGTGACAAAGTTGCCTACGCCCGGACCGCTGATGGACTTTTTGGGACCATCGGCACTGACAAAAACATCAGGGATGGCAGCGAGTGCCGGCGCACCCAACTCCAGGGCCAGCGCATCATCAAAGAGCACAACAACCTGCGCAGACTCCGCCATTGTGAAGCCACAATTTTCGCCAAAGGGGCGACAGGCACGACGAAGATCCGGCGCACTGTCTTCACTCAGGCCATCGAGGGACCGAAGGGCCTTGTCAGAGGCCAACGCACCCATCGCCGCGTAGCCTTCCATCACTTCAGCCACCACGGGCGCCTCAGCGGCCCCCACGATAGCCACGCGGGCACGACCGCTGCGAATATCCTGCACCGCAAGGCGCAGGTTGTAGAGAAAGGTAGCGCAGGCGCCCAGCGCGGGGCCGGTATTGCCCAGGGAGCCCAGGACGTAGGCATTAATGAAGTCGCCCGGCATCTCTGCAAAACCCAGGGGGCACTGCTTGGAGGTGACCCGCTTTCCAATCGCCCGGCCCCGCAGCATTCCCCCGGTGCCGTCTTCATCCAACTGGCCCATGGAACTGCTGACATAGACACTCATCGCATCCGAAGGGACGCGGGCTTCAACCTGTGACCAGTCCACGCCCAAATCAGCCAGCGCATCGGAGGCGGCAAACACCGTCATCTGCAGGCCACGAGGGTGATTCCGGGACCCATATAGTGTTCCCGGATCGAATCCTGTCGGCAGAAGGCCCGCTGCACTCACCTCAAAATTGCGAGAGCCGGGAACCAGCAACTCTGTACCCCCCGCCAATGAAATGGCGGTGCGCTTGCCCTCGCCCTGGCGGGGCGACCAGTCTGCCGGCAATCCCTCAGCAACCTGGGTGGGGGGCATATCACCATGCAGGGCGGACGTTGCTGTCACCCGGCGTGCCCACGGCACAGCACGAGGATCAAAATGACTGCTCTCGACCCCCCGAACCAAAGTGCCGGCATCCTGCTCCGACCAGTCCGCTGTTCCCATCAGGGCTGACAAAGCCGCACGAGTCGCGTCCCGAGAACGGCTCTCCAGTGCATCGATCACCATGCGCTTGAACGCCCGCCTGTTGGACGTACGACCCGCGCTGTTGATGCCACCGGCGGCCACAAGAATAGGAAGGCGAAGCATGTTGGCTGTGTCTCCTGAATACCAGCACGGGCAAGACTGCTGCTCATCAACCTGTACGCTGCCAGAGGGTGTCCGGAGCAGGCTAAGATCAGCGGGCGCCATTCTATGACTAAACCGGATCACTATTTGATTAAAAAAGCCATTTAATTGATTTATTAAGTCATAATGG
>JAKMEU010000176.1 GCA_022425845.1 Luminiphilus sp.
CAACAGCTCCAGTCCCGCAGGCAGGGTATCTTGGACCCTGATCTGGGTAATGTTGAATTTCGACAGATTCTCGACAGAGATCTCGTAGGTGATTTGTTCCCCGACCACTAACTGGTCTTTATCGCTGGGGTGTTCTTTGGTGACCCGGATCTGGGCATCACCCAGTGAGTGTCTTATCGAACTATGATCGTTGCCGGTCACGCCTCCACCGTTATCAAATGTTGCGACTGCACTGTTGAGTACCTTGTCGCCCGGTACGGCATCTGACTTAACTCTCGCGTACACCAGCAGTTTACGCTCACTGGGCAGGCTTAATGGCTTCGGCCTACTTTCAATCTGGGTGCTGCCGTTACTCAGGGTGGTAACCGTTACTGGGCTGGAGGCGCCAACGTACTCAAGGTTAGGGGGAAGCGTGTCAGTGATGACCACGTCAGCAAGGGGTGTTCTGTTGGTAGGCTTAGCGGTCAGTATGTAAGTAATTTGATCGCCGGGCTGCAACAACTTCTTTACAGTTGGTTTGGCGGTTTTGGACAGACTGATGCCGGGGGGCAGTTGATAGCTGATCGTGTCGATGTTGCTCACGAAATTGAAGCTTCGGTCTGACGGATCCTTGGTTTCGGCGGTGAACTGGTTTTTGATCTCGTCCGCTTCTGACAGCGAGGAGCCGTCAATGCTCCCCTCAAGCACAAGGGGACTGGAGCTGGCCCCGCTCTTTAGATCATCCAGGGTCCAGGTGACCGTGGGTGGCGTTCCGGGGGCGTAGCTACACCGGTTGGTGGGTACACAGCCGGCGTAAACAAAACCATCGGGCAGCGGATCCGTTACGGTAATTCCATCTTTGGTACTTGCTGATCCTTGATTTGATAGATCGAGTTGGTACCTGACAACGTCGCTGTCTTCCACGCTGTTCACGGGCGTGACCGGCTGCAACCGAGACTTGACCAGGACCAGTAAGGGTTCTTGCTGAATCGTCAGCGGGAAGTTGGCGGTCTTGCTGATAGTCTGCCGGGTAGTCGTTTCTTCCAAAACAGCCTGGTTGATTACAATTTTGCTGGGGGCGTTGCTGTCGATGACTACGTCGTAACTGACCGAATAGTCCTGGGCGTCGGCCGGCACAGCCCGTAGATTCCAGCGTATCGTGCGCGTCGCGCTGTCATAGCTGGGATTCCCGGAGCTAAACGCAGCTGGGTCCGCCAAACTGGTGTAGATCGGCAGCTTGTCGGTCAGGATGGGTGTCGGGGAGACGGCATTGCCAATGTTTGAATACGTGATTGTGTAAGTGACTCTTTGCCCCGGCGAGGCGATCTTCACAGAGGGTTCCTTGCTCACCTCGAGGAAGGGTTCCGTTACGACGTTGGTGTAGACATCGTTACTGTCGGCGATAGTGCTGTTGGTCGAGGTTCCTGTAGCTGTGTTGACAACGTCTCCGCTGGCGTTGGACAGAAGAGCTGCTGACACGGTCACGCATTTTTCCGGATCCGTTGTGCTCACGGTGTCCACAAACCAACCAACCTCTCTCGTGCCCGCCACCTTGGTACTAGTCACACCGGGCGGTTGACCGGGCGCAGCTGTGGTGAAATCAAACTTGTCGGGCAACCGATCTGTTATCCGCACCCCGGTCGCATCGGCGTTGCCCACGTTTCGGTAACAAATGAAGTAGGTCAGGGTCTCGCCCGGCAGTGACACGGGCTTATTTTGTTGCACTGTATCGTTAATGGTTTTCCTCAACACCACTTTCGGCGCGTTGAGCACTAGCACGTCGGCGGTTTTTTCAGCCGTGGTGTTCGGGCCATCGAAGGTGAGGGTAGCCTTGTTCTCCAGAACGCCGTTAGCCGTGGGATCAACCCTGGCTCGAATGGTGACGGTTCGGATCGCCGAATGGGCCGCCAGCGGGCCGAGGTTGTTGCAGGTGACGGTTTGGGAAGCGTGCGTGCACTTGCCGATGGGGGTGGCGCTGACAAATGTCAGTCCCGCCGGCAACGTGTCGTTGATCTCTACAGTGTTTGCCGTCCCACTGCCGACATTCTGGTACTTCAGGACAAAATCCACCGTCGCGCCCGGTGTAACCGAGCGTTGCTGGGTCGGTGCCAGGCCTTTACTGACCAGCGCCACTTGGGGAATTGCAGGCACAGACACTGTAGGACTGTTTGAAGGAGGGGGTGCAGTGAGGCTGCCGCCAGAGCCAGTGCACGCGACCTCAAAGTTACTTCTAGACATACCGACTATTGAAACGGCGGGTGACAAAGCACCTGACGCCCCGGAGGGTACTGTGAACTGCCTGGAGGCCACCTGAGAGGTGCCGCCACCGTGTATTGTGCGATGCTGAGCAGAGTTACTGGATCCGAACAGGTCAATCGCGATGTCAACGCCACATTTTTTTCCGTTGCCCGTGCCGAACACTTTTACCGAGACTGTAATTTGGTCGCCCGGCCTGGGGTTGTTGGGGCTGATGGTAACCGTCGTTGACTGCGCTGCTATCTGAGTTACGTTGCTAACTGCCTGTTGGGACCCGAGGGCGCATACCAGAGCAACCGCGCAAGTAAAAAGCCACTTCGCTCGCTTAAGATTTGGTATCATCAGTCTCCCGTAAGCCTCTAGCTATGTCTGTGGCTTGCCAATTCGGATACTGGCTTTATTGATGGCCTATCGGCCGTCATATTTTTGAATGTAATCAATACCTACGCATGCGGCCCCCCGCCCCATGCTGGCAGGAAATACGCACAGTTATGTTTCTAACACTTTATGACAAATTGTGGAACAGTCACCTGGTTGAGTCCCGCGACGATGGCACGGCGCTGATCTATATCGACCGGCAGCTGCTCCACGAGGTGACTTCCCCCCAGGCCTTTGAAGGCCTGCGGCTGGCCGGTCGGGAGCCCTGGCGCATCAGTGCCAATATTGCGGTGCCGGACCACAATGTCTCCACCAAGGCAGACGAGCGGGCTATAGGGCTTGCCGGCGTTCAGGATGACGTGTCCAGAATTCAATTGCAGACGCTGGATGACAACTGCGAGGCCTATGCCATACCTGAAATCACTCTGGACGACATTCGCCAGGGCATTGTCCATGTCATGGGACCCGAGCAGGGGGCGACTCTGCCCGGTATGACGATCGTATGCGGTGACTCCCACACTTCGACCCACGGCGCCATGGGGGCGCTGGCCCACGGCATTGGGACCTCTGAAGTGGAACACGTTCTCGCAACTGGCTGCCTTATTCAGCGCAAGATGAAAAATTTCAGGGTGGCCGTTGAGGGTGAGCTTCCGGTTGGCGTGACCGGGAAGGATGTGGCCCTTGCGATTATCGGCCACATCGGGACCGCCGGCGGCACCGGCTATGCCATTGAGTTCTGTGGTTCGGCAATCCGGGATTTGACCATGGAAGGGCGCATGACCCTGTGCAACATGGCCATCGAAGCGGGCGCCAGAGCGGGGTTGGTCGCGGTCGATGCCACCACACTGGACTATGTAAAAGCCACACCGTTCGCACCAAGGGGTGAACAGTGGCATGCGGCGGAGGCTTACTGGAAGACCTTGCACAGTGACGCTGACGCCGTTTTTGATCGCGAGGTTGTGCTGGATGCAGCGAAGATCGAGCCTCAGGTGAGCTGGGGAACGTCCCCGGAAATGGTAACGGATGTCTCCGGATACGTACCGCGCCTTGTGGATATGCCCAACGAAACGGCCCGCAAGGGTCTGGAACGGGCCCTGCAGTACATGGGGCTCGAGGAAGGCATGGCGATAACGGATATTCGGCCCGATGTTATTTTCATAGGGTCCTGCACCAACTCGCGGATTGAAGACATGCGCGCGGCTGCAGCGGTCCTTAAAGGCAAGCGCATTGCGCCCAGCATCAAGCAGGCGCTCGTTGTGCCCGGGTCCGGCGTGGTGAAGCAGCAGGCCGAGGAGGAGGGGCTTGACCGGATTTTCCTTGAGGCGGGCATGGAGTGGCGAGAGCCGGGCTGCTCCATGTGTTTGGCCATGAATGCCGACAAATTGGAACCTGGGCAACGCTGTGCCAGCACCTCCAATCGAAATTTTGAAGGGCGTCAGGGCTTCGGGGGCAGAACCCACCTGGTCAGTCCCGCGATGGCCGCAGCTGCGGCTATCGCCGGGCACTTTGTCGATGTGAGAAACACGACGGAGGTCGCCGCATGAAGCCACTTCAACGTCTGGACGGTTTGGTGGCGCCCATGGATCGGGCCAATGTTGATACCGACCTGATTATCCCCAAGCAGTTTTTGAAATCGATCAAGCGCACGGGTTTTGGCCCCAATCTGTTTGATGAATTGCGTTACCTCGATGAGGGTGTGCCCGATACGGACTGCAGCGGAAGACCCCTGAATCCGGATTTCCCACTTAACTTTCCCCGCTATCTGGGTGCGAGTATTTTGTTGGCACGTGAAAACTTTGGCTGCGGTTCGAGTCGGGAGCACGCCCCCTGGGCCCTCGATGGTGCCGGTTTCCGGGTCATTATCGCGCCGAGCTTTGCCGATATATTTCGCTCCAATTGCTTCAAGAATGGATTGTTGCCCATAGCCCTCGATGCGGCTGTTGTGGACGATTTGTTCCGCGCTATGTACAGCAACGAGGGATACCGCCTGATCGTGGATCTGGAGCGGCAGGTTGTGCAGACGCCCGACGGCCAATCGATTGCCTTTGAAGTGGATGGTTTTCGCCGCGACTGCCTGCTCAAGGGGCTGGATGACATTGGAATAACCCTGGAGAGGGCTGAAGCAATCAGGGCATTCGAGCTTGATCACAAGACACGTTTCCCCTGGGTTTTTGAGACGCTGGAGGTCTGATGGGGCATTCGGTACTGCTACTGCCCGGTGACGGCATCGGGCCCGAGGTTGTTGCTCAGGCGCGCAGAGTGCTGGAGTGCGTGGCTGCGCTTCACGGCCTTACCATCGAACTTGATGAGGCCAATCTGGGCGGGGTTGCCATCGACCGCGAGGGCGCCGCCTATCCGGAAAGCACCCGGGTCAAGGCCCGCGAGGCCGATGCACTGCTGCTGGGGGCCGTCGGCGGCCCGAGATGGGATGCGCTGCCAGCAGGGGATCGCCCTGAGCGGGGCTTGCTGGCGATTCGCGCTGACCTCGATCTTTTTGCCAACCTCCGGCCGGCTATGCTGTTCCCCCAACTGGCCAATGCCTCAAGTTTGAAGCCCGAGTTGGTCGCCGGTCTCGATATATTGATTGTCAGGGAGCTTACCGGGGGTATTTATTTTGGCGAGCCCCGTGGAATCCGTACCCTCGAAAACGGTGAACGGGAAGGGTTCAATACCTATGTCTATCGCGAGAGCGAAATAGAGCGCATCGCCCGACTGGCCTTTGAACTCGCATCAAAACGTGACGGCAGGGTCACCTCCGTCGATAAAGCCAATGTGCTGGAAGTGACCCAGTTGTGGCGCGATGTGGTCAGCCAGACGGCTCAGGCGTACCCCGAGGTAATGTTGGAGCATCTCTACGTCGACAACGCGGCAATGCAACTGGTGCGCGCGCCAAAACAATTTGATGTCCTCGTCACCGGCAATATCTTCGGCGACATCTTGTCGGATACGGCCGCCATGCTTACGGGGTCAATCGGTATGCTGCCCTCGGCATCACTCAACGCCCGGTCCTGCGGCTTGTATGAACCCGTGCATGGTTCGGCGCCCGATATCGCGGGACAAGACTGTGCCAACCCCCTGGCAACCATCCTGTCGGTGGCGATGTTACTGCGTTACTCATTGAATGCAGGCGACGCAGCAAACGCTGTGGAGCAGGCCGTGTCCCGGGTGCTTCAGCAAGGGTATAGAACGGCGGATATAGCCGCGCAGGGTGAGGCAGTTGTCGGAACAGAGGCGATGGGTTCCGCCGTACTGAGTGCCCTCGAACAGCCCCAGGATGTGAACGCATGACAGAAACAGTCGATATTGCCGTTGTTGGCGCCACCGGAGCGGTGGGGGAGGCGATGATCGAGATTCTCGAGCAGCGCAACTTCCCCGTAGGACAGTTGTATGCGCTTGCCTCCCAGCGTTCGGCGGGCAAGACCCTGCGGTTCAACGGTAAATCAGTCACGGTCAGCGATCTAGCCGACTTTGACTTTGCCAGGACGCCCATTGCATTGTTCTCAGCGGGAGGGTCGGTATCGGCTGAACACGCGCCACGTGCAGCGGCTGCAGGTTGCGTGGTGATCGACAATACCTCTCACTTCCGTCGGGATGAGCACATCCCACTGGTAGTTCCGGAGGTGAATCCCGAGGCAATTGCCGATTTCCGAGGTACCGGAATTATCGCCAACCCCAATTGCTCGACCATCCAGATGCTGGTTGCGCTAAAACCCATTTATGACGCTGTCGGTATATCGAGGATCAACGTCGCTACGTATCAGGCCGTCAGCGGCACGGGCAAGGAGGCAATTGAAGAACTCGCCGGACAGACCGCGCGTTTGCTCAACGGACAACCCGTGGAGCCCAAGGTTTATCCGCGCCAGATTGCGTTCAATGTACTGCCTCACATCGATACCTTTCAGGACAATGGCTATACCCGGGAGGAAATGAAAATGGTCTGGGAAACCCAGAAAATCCTGGGGGATGACCGTATCGCAGTGAATCCAACCTGTGTGCGGGTGCCCGTATTTTTTGGGCACTCCGAGGCGGTACATATAGAGACCGTGGAGAAACTGACCGTGTCTGCAGCCCGGGAATTACTCGGGGCGGCGCCAGGGGTCACCCTGCTTGATGGCACGGAAGACGGCGCCTATCCAACGGCGGTATCGGAGGGTTCGGGTTCCGATCCCGTTTATGTGGGGCGTGTCCGGGAGGATATTTCCCACCCGCGCGGGCTGAATCTCTGGGTGGTCTCGGATAACGTCAGAAAGGGCGCAGCGCTCAACAGTATCCAGATAGCTGAGATTCTGCTGTCGGATTACCTGTAATCTTCTTACGAAGTTTAGGGTTACCAGCACCCCTAATTTAGTGGTAAAACAACAAAATAGTGTCGAATCACTGGAATCCGGACTTTGGGGTCTGGCAAGGAACGCTGGGACAGCAGATGGATAAGCAGGCAGCAAAAACCAGAGACAGAGCTCTATGGGCGTGGGTCGCTATAGCGGCCATGCTTCCGTGTTCTTCATGGGGCCTGGGGTTAGGCGACATAACGCTGACCTCATACCTTAACGAACCACTGGCCGCTGAGGTTGAGCTTCTGGATGTACAGAACCTCACAGCTGATGACATCAGGGTGCGGCTGGCTACCCAGGATGCCTTCGATAGGCTGGGTGTCGAACGCGCCTACTTTCTCACCAGCATTAATTTTGAAGTGATTGTGGAGGGGGGAACTGGAAAGATCCTCCTGAAGACAAGCAAGCCTTTGCTGGAGCCGTACCTTGATTTTCTTGTGGAGACCCGTTGGCCTGATGGGAGATTGCTGAGGGAGTACACGGTGCTCGTTGATTTGCCCTCATCACCGGTTGCCAGTGAGCCCGCGGCGACACTGGGGAAGAGCGCCGCCGCCCCTGAACCCTCAGTGACCCCGACACCGGAAGCCGAAGCGCCACGTTTCGTTACGCCGGAAACCCGTCCGGACCGCAATTACGATCGTGATGCCGAGATGATGCCCCGCACGGGCGGTCGGTATTTGGTCCAGAGCAACGACACGCTCTGGGAGATCGCCACTGCTGCGGCGCCTGAGGGCGCCTCCATTGAGCAGACCATGTTGGCGACGGCGCAAATGAATGCAGATGCATTTACCGGTGGCAATATCAACGGTCTCAAGGCTGGCTATGTGCTCGAGCTCCCTGAAGAGCGGGACATTCTCATGTCCCAGCGCGAGGCCTTTAGTGCTGTCGCTCAGGCGAATGAGGATTGGCGAAATGGGGTCCGCAGGGCACCTGCATTGCGGGTGGTGGCTGATGATGAGATCCCTGCCGATGATGATGTCGACGATTGGCAGGAGAGTACGGAAGCGACGGTGTTCGCCGATGAGGGTGATGATGAGGGTGATACTGCGGCTGACGTCATGGCCGCCGGTGTTGAGCCAGACGCATTCAGTGACGTGGGTGATGTACAGGACCCGCTTCCTTCTCCGTCAGAGTCAGTGGGCAGTGCCCCAAGTGGCCCCTCTTCAAGTGAGCTCATGGAAATTGAGGCCAGGCTGACGGCCCTCTCAGAGCAAGTGGGCAGTCTTCGCGAGTTGGTGGTGGTAAAGGATCAGCAGATTGCGGCGCTGGAGGCTCAGCTGGCGAACCAGCAGGCCAGCCCCGCCCCCACTCCGTCGCAGGCCGTCACTCCGCCAGCCAGCACGGTGGAGGGGGGCTATCCCTGGTGGCTTTTTGCCCTCGGTGGCGTGGCGTTGCTTGCAATCGGAGCGGTTGTCTATACCCGTCGCATCCAGAGGCCCGTGATGGTGCTGAAGCGCACAGCACCGCCTGCCGAGCTTGAGCCCAGTGTCAATCGCCCCAATGAGCTCGAGGCGGCTATGGCACCTGTCCCTGCAGACGCAGCCCGGTCCGGCGATGGGGAGCGGGGCTATGGTCAGCGCCTTCACAATGACTACGTTGAGGAAAATCCAGTCGCTGATGCAGTTGCAGAGGCGGATATTTATGTCGCCTACGGTCGTTATCAGCAGGCCTTGAATTTGCTTGAAACCGCTGCAAAAACCAACCCTGACGACCCTGCAGCGATACTCAAGATGGTTGAAATCTACCTTAAAAACGATCGTATTGATGAGGCCAGAACTGCAGCACAGGGCCTGGAGGGCCTGGGTGACGGAAGCGCCTATGGCCAGGCCTCGCGGATGCTGAGTGATGCCGAGGAGCGTGCCGACGCTGTCGATCTCGGCGAGCTCGCGGCGCCGGTTGATAGTCCGTTGTCTCTCGATCTCGATATTGCAGAGCAAACGCTTAGCTCGGCGCCGCCGGTCGACCTGGATTTGGATCTTGATCTTGGGCAGGCAAAATTTGATGAGATGCCCGCCAGTAGCGCGGAGGACGGCCAATTAACCAATGGCGCCCAGCTTGCGAACCCCGCTGAAGAAGAGATTGATCTTGGCGCAGGTATGGCAGATCTTTCCGAGCCGGCCAGTTCGCCTGAGTCGTTGCCGGCTGAACTGGCAGAAGTGCTGGGTAGTGACATTCCCCCGCCCGAGGCAGATGAAGAAATAGAAGGGGAGGGGCTGGTTTACGCCCAGGAAGTCGACCCCATCGACACCCAGCTTGACCTGGCCCGGGCCTATATTGATATGGGCGACGAAGACGGTGCCCGTCCCGTTCTGAACGATGTCATTGCCAGTGGTGATCTCCGCCAGCAGGCGGAAGCTCGCGAGTTGCTAGTCAGTATTGACTGACCCTTTCCCAGCTTTGAGTACCGATGCCTGGTCGGCTGGAAGTCGAGTGGTATTGGGGGTGGGCTATCACGGCGCAGATTACGCTGGTTGGCAGGCACAGCCTCACTTATCCGTAAATACCGTTCAGGGAACACTGGAAGCTGCACTGGGCTCTGTGGCGGCCACACCCGTCAGTACAGTGTGCGCGGGGAGGACTGATACGGGGGTCCATGGCATCGGTCAGGTGGTGCACTTTGATGCGCCCTGTGCGCGTTCCCAGAAAGCCTGGGTAATGGGGACCAACCGTAATCTGCCCCCCAGCGTTCGTGTTAACTGGGCTGTTGTTTCTACCGGTGATTTTCATGCGCGTTTTTCCGCGCTGTCCAGACGCTATCGTTACATCATCGCCAATACACCTGTGCTGTCGCCGCACCTGGCCGGGCTGGTAACGCATTATCGACGACCGCTGGACGTCACGATGATGCAGCAGGCGAGTCAGGTGCTGGTGGGTGAGCAGGACTTCAGTGCTTTTCGTGCCGCCCAATGCCAGGCTGCTCATGCCGTTCGGGACATCAAGTCGGTTACCGTCCAGCAGCAAGGTGATTTGGTGACCCTTGAAGTGGAAGCCAATGCCTTTCTCTACCATATGGTGAGGAATCTGGCTGGTGCACTGCTGCTGGTAGGGGCGGGGCTGCGACCCGCGGACTGGGTCAGGGAACTACTGGACTGTAAAGACCGCACCAAAGGAGCAGATACAGCGAGTGCCAGCGGACTTTACCTTCTTGGCGTGACCTACCCTCAGGACTTTGGTTTGCCTTCGGTTTTGAGTGATTACCCCCTGCTTGGGGGACTCGGTTAAGCGACAGAAGGTCTGCTACACTGCGCGCCTTTTCTCGACCCCGGTGTACGAGTGTCAGTGCAGGTCAAAATTTGTGGGATAACCAACGCGTCCGACGCCCGGGCCGCTGCTGAAGCGGGTGCGGATGCCATTGGCCTCGTTTTTTTTCCGGGGAGTAAAAGGGCGGTCACACCAGAACAGGCCGCGGCAATTTGTGAAGCACTTCCGCCCCTCGTTACCGTGACGGCTCTGTTTGTGAATGCGGAGGCTGGGGATGTGGAAGCGGTCCTGAGATCTGTGCCAGTCAATCTTCTTCAATGGCACGGGGCGGAGACGCCGGAGTTCTGCGAGCAATGGGATTTGCCGTATATCAGGGCGGTTACGGCTGAAGCTGCTCTCAGCCTCGAGGACGTAATGGTCCGTTATCCGAAAGCCCGCGGTTTTTTGATTGATGCGGTGGCAGACGGACAGTTTGGCGGGACCGGGCATACCTTCGACTGGAACGTTATACCTTCGCCCTGTTCGCGCCCCATCATTTTGGCGGGAGGGCTCAATCCCGCTAATGTTGCAGACGCGGTGATCCGCGTGCGGCCGGCAGCGGTCGATGTCAGTACCGGCGTTGAGCGGGGACCGGGTATCAAGGACCCTGCCAAGATTCGACAATTCATTCGTGCCGCGCGAGCAGCGGCTGAGGTAAGCACATCATGACCGATATGATCAGCCCCGAGTTTTTCGCCTCTGTTCCGGATCCCCAGGGACGCTTTGGCCCCTACGGCGGCAAATTTGTCGCCGAAACCCTAATGTCGGCACTTGCCGATCTGGAGGCTCTCTATCGCGAGCTGGCCGTCGATCCGGGCTTCCAGCGAGAGTTCGACTCAGACCTGGCGCACTACGTGGGCCGGCCCTCTCCACTCTATGAGGCGAGCCGGATGTCCGACGCCATTGGTGGCGCCCGCATCTTTCTAAAGCGGGAAGACCTGAATCACACGGGCGCGCACAAGGTGAACAATACGATTGGGCAGGCCTTGCTGGCAAAGCACATGGGCAAAAAGCGCGTGATTGCGGAAACGGGAGCGGGTCAGCATGGTGTGGCCAGTGCCACGGTCGCGGCCCGACTGGGGTTGGATTGTCACGTGTTTATGGGTGCTGAAGACGTGCAGCGCCAGTCACTGAACGTGTACCGCATGAAACTACTTGGGGCGGAGGTGATTCCTGTCACGTCGGGCTCCAAGACCCTGAAGGACGCCATGAATGAGGCGCTCCGGGACTGGGTGACCTATGTCGACAACACCTTTTACATCATCGGTACCGTTGCGGGACCGCATCCCTATCCCATGCTGGTCAGGGATTTTCAGAGTGTGATCGGCAGGGAGGCGCGGCGTCAGTCCCTGGCTATGACAGGAAAGTTGCCCGATGCGCTGGTCGCCTGCGTTGGCGGTGGGTCAAATGCCATCGGCCTGTTCCACCCGTTCCTTGCCGATGAGTCTGTGGCTATGTTTGGTGTTGAAGCCGGGGGGCTGGGCGTGGAGACGGGCCAGCACGCGGCACCACTGTCCGCAGGACAACCTGGCGTACTCCACGGTAATCGTACGTACCTGATGCAGGACCAAAACGGTCAGATCATCGACACCCACTCGGTATCAGCCGGATTGGATTACCCCGGTGTTGGACCGGAACACAGCTGGCTGAAGGATATAGGTCGCGTTAATTATGTGGCGGCCAATGACGATGAAGCGCTGGCAGCCTTTCATCGCTGGACGCGGACCGAGGGGATTATGCCCGCGTTGGAGACTGCCCACGCACTGGTCCATGCTGAAAAACTGGCGGCGGAAATGACCCCGGAACAACACATCATTGTTAATCTGTCGGGCAGGGGAGATAAGGATATCCTGACGGTGGCCTCCATCGACGGCATCGAGCTCTGAAACACGGGTAGGTATTATGAGTAGATTGAGCACCTGTTTCGAAAAGATCCGCACCGAGGGTCGCAAGGCTGTTATCCCCTATGTCGTGGCGGGCGACCCCGCTGCGGCCATAACCGTTCCCATGATGCACCGACTGGTTGCCGCAGGGGCTGACGTGGTCGAGTTGGGCGTTCCCTTTTCGGACCCCATGTCTGAGGGCCCTGTCATCCAGCGTGGTCATGAGCGTGCTCTGGAGAATCACGTATCGTTGGCGAACGTATTGGAAATGGTGAAGGTGTTCCGAGAGGATGACGCCGATACGCCCGTCATTATTATGGGTTACGCCAATCCCGTGGAGCGGATGGGATACCCGGTTTTTGCATCAGCCTGCGCAGAGGCGGGCGTCGATGGCTTGATTACCGTGGATCTGCCTCCTGAAGAGGTCGGCCCCTTGAATCAGGAGCTGAAAAAGGTGTCCATAGACAATATTTTCCTGATTTCGCCCACTACACCTGCAGAACGCATTACTACCATCACGGCGAACGCGTCTGGATTCATATATTACGTGGCAGTTAAGGGCGTAACGGGAGCGGGCCACTTGGACACGGCCGATGTCGAAAAACATCTCGCCGCAATCCGGTCGAAAACGACCTTGCCCATCTGTGTCGGCTTTGGCATTAAAGATGCCGCGTCCGCCGCAGCCGTCGGTGCCGTGGCAGATGGCGTTGTCGTCGGCAGTGCCTTGATTGATACCATGGCCCAGAGGATTGAATCGGGCGGTACGCCAGAACAGGGTATTGATGACGCTGTCAGCCTTCTGGCGTCCATCCGCTCGGGTGTCACTGCTTCAATAGGGACTACTGCCTGATTGCAGAGGTACAGGTATAATCGCGGATCAGGTGAACGGAGTCCGACATGAGTTGGATCGATAAAATACTGCCTTCAGGTGTGAGGAAAGACGAGACGGCTGAAAAGCGCGTCAATGTACCTGAGGGCCTTTGGAAAAAATGCATTAAATGCGATGCCGTACTCTACTGGCCCGATTTGGAGCGGAACTTTGAGGTCTGTCCAAAATGCGACCATCACATGCGTGTGGGTGCTCGTCGGCGATTGGATATTTTTCTTGATGCTGAAGGTCGACAGGAGCTCTTCGCCGACCTTGAGCCAGTAGATCGGCTCAAGTTCAAGGACAAGCGCAAATATCGCGACCGGTTAACGGCAGCCCAGAAGAGCACCGGTGAAAAAGATGCTCTGGTTGCCATGCGGGGTACCTTGAAAGGACTTGACTTGGTTACGGTCGCATTTGAATTCAATTTCCACGGCGGCTCAATGGGCTATGCCGTGGGAGAGAAGTTCACGCGGTCCGCAACCCACGCCCTTGAGAATGGCTTGCCCCTTGTATGCTTCGCGGCATCGGGCGGTGCTCGGATGCAGGAAGCGCTGATATCACTGATGCAAATGGCCAAAACGTCAGCTGTATTGGAGCGGCTCAAGCAAGCCGGACTGCCCTTCATTTCCGTAATGACCGACCCCATCTACGGTGGGGTCTCGGCGTCCCTGGCCCTTCTGGGCGATATCAACGTGGCAGAACCCGATGCTCGCGCGGGCTTTGCCGGCCCCAATATCATCGAGCAGACGATCCGACAGAAGCTACCAAAGGGCTTTCAGCGCAGTGAGTTTCTCCTTGAGCATGGTGCAATCGACATGATCGTACCCCGAGCTGAAATGCGTGACACTCTGGCGAGAATGCTCCATAAGTTGACTGGTCTGGAAGCAGCCGGAGGTGAGGCCCTGGAGGCCGAGCCCGAATCCGTCGAATAAGGGGTGGATTCAAGCACCGTGCCCGCTACTCTCGATGCCTGGCTCAGGCATCTGGAGACCTTGCACCCGCAAAAAATCGATCTGGAACTGCGCAGGGTCCGTACCGTCGCCGAGCGCCTGGATCTGCTTCCCGCATCGAATAAAACGATTACGGTAGCCGGCACCAATGGCAAGGGGAGCTGTGTGGCTGCCCTGGCGGCGCTGCTCGCGAAGCGTGGCTTTACAGTTGGGTGCTATACCTCACCGCACCTGCTGGCCTTCAACGAGCGGATTGTGCTGAATGGCATACCAGCGACTGACGCTGACATTATGGAAGCTTTCTCGACGATAGAGCGGGAGAGACAGGATATTTCCCTCAGTTATTTTGAGTTCGCAACCTTGGCGGCGCTCTACCTCTTTAAAGCTGCGCGCGTGGACTTTCAGGTGCTTGAGGTGGGGCTGGGTGGCCGATTGGATGCGGTGAATATGGTGGACGCTGATGCGTGCGTGATTACCAGCATTGGTATCGACCACACTGAGTGGCTTGGCGACACACGGGAGCTCATCGCTATAGAAAAAGCCGGGGTTGCCCGAGCCGGCCGACCGGCGGTCGTGGCAGAAGAAAATAGCCCCTCCACTTTAATGCCCGAACTCAGGGAGTTGGCAGCCATTCCCTACGGCCTGGGCGAGCATTGGCAGTTGGCTGGCCAGGAACTAACGCTGACCGATGGGACACGTTTTAACCTGCCGGACGTCGATTCTTTGCAGACCAGCAATCTGGCTGCGGCCGTGGTCGTCCTTTCGAAGCTGGGTGTGGCGATCAGCCAGGAGGATGTTTCGGCGTCTCTGGGAAGTCTCCAGGTGCCGGGTCGACGGCAGGTTCTGGATTACAGGGGGCGAAGCTGGTGGTTGGATGTTGCCCACAACAGTGAGGCGGTCCAGCAATTGGCAAGGGTCCTGGCCAAGTCACCGTCGTCCGGAAATACGCACGCTATATTCGGAGCCATGGCTGATAAACCGCTGCATGATATGATTGGACTTGTGGGGGAAGAAATTTCCACCTGGCATCTTCCCCGGCATCCGGAAATCGACCGGGCAGCGTCGCCGGAGAACTTGCAGGCGCTGATTGTGGCGGTATCCGTTGGGGCTGAAGTGCACTGCCATGCTTCGCCCCAGTCGGCTTTTGAGGCTGCGGTTGTTCAATCCGAGGTGGGAGATCGCATTCTTGTATTTGGCTCTTTCGTGACGGTGGGTGCGCAGTTGGCGTGTCTTACACGGGCACAGGCAGGTCGGGAGACCTTGGACTAAATGGATTCCGTATTTCGGCAACGACTCGTTGGTACGCTGGTGCTGGTAGCCCTTGGCGTGGTGTTCTGGCCGATTATTTTTGTCGAGCCCATGGAAAACCGGCCTATCGAACTCCAGCCGGTACCGGCCCGCCCAAGTATAGACAGGACAGCGATTCCCACCCCGACTTCCCCGGAGGATAGGGTCCGTCGTAGCGTGCCAGAACCTGAGCGTGATGTGGCGAAACAGTCTCAGGCAGACGAGCAGACCCAGTTACCTGATGAGAGCGGACAGCTGGCGATTGATGCCCTCGCCAACGCCGACGCAGTGGTGGAACTGACACTTCAGGATGACCCGCCCGTAGCGCCCTCACTGGATGCTTCGGGCTATGCGCAGGGGTGGGTGCTTCAGGTAGCCACTGTCAGTTCCCAGGATCGAGCCGCGCATCTGGTGGAACAATTGGTGAACAAGGGCTACCCCGCTTTTGCTGCGCGCTTTGAGCGGGAGAGCGCGATATGGTGGCGCGTGCAGATTGGTCCGAAACTCGAAAAGAGCAGTTTTGAGAGCATGAAAGTGGAAGTTGATGAGGTTCTCAAGGTGGAGTCAATGATCGTCAAGTATGAGCAACCCTCGTGAACGAGCTTGAACAGCAGCTCAGCGGTGCGACCTCAGGATTCAACGGCTTTGATTGGTTCGTTCTGGTCATACTCGCCATTTCACTTTTGATTGGCTTGTTTCGAGGGTTCGGGCGGGAAATCTTTTCCCTTCTGGGGTGGGTAGTCGCTTTTGTGGGAGCCAATATATTGGCCCAGCCCCTGGCCGATTCCCTTGTTGCCCTGAGCGACATCGAGACCCTGCGCTATATGGCGGGGTGGGCGCTCGTTTTTGTGGGTGTACTGGCAATCTTCAGCGTGTTGGGGCGCTTGATGGCCCGGCAAATGCGGCAGCCCGGGTTTAATCTTGGAAATCGTGTGCTGGGCGGTGTGTTCGGCCTGCTCCGGGGCGTGGTCGTGGTTATTGTTGTTACGTTTCTCGTCAGGGCGCTCGTCCCGCCGTCAGAGCAAGATCTCATTGATCACTCGGCGTTAATGCCCAGTATCGATGAAGTAGCGGCCTGGCTGGGGGCACATACTGCTGAAATTCTGGAAGCTGAACCCGTGGAAAAGGTCGAGGAAACCCTCGAATCCGCGGAAATGATCTGATTCGGAGGCTGACCGATGTGTGGACTGGTGGGTATAGTCGGAAGCCGCGATGTGGCGGCAGACATCTACGA
>JAKMEU010000194.1 GCA_022425845.1 Luminiphilus sp.
AGTGTGGGGGCCACGTAGTTGCCGTCGCCCAGGTCGTTTCGAGCGATTTCCCCCGCAGCAATGGTGGCGCCATCTTCTGCGGCTGCCGCCATGTAACCCATGACCTTTTCGAAGTGCCCTCGATGAATCAGGGGGCCCACCTCGGTATCGGGGTCCAGTGGGTGGCCGACCGTCAGGTTGCCAACGCGCTCCTTGAGAGCAGCGAGAAAGCGATCTCGAATACTGTTTTGGACCAGCAAACGGGAGCTCGATGTGCAGCGTTGGCCATTCAGGGAGTAGATCATGAATACAACGGCATCGAGTGCCCGGTCAAAGTCAGCGTCGTCGAACACAATAACCGGGTTTTTGCCGCCCAGTTCGAGGTGCACGCGTTTCAGGGTGTCTGCCCCCTGCCGAATGACGTGGCTGCCGGTTGTCGTCTCACCCACCAGCGCGACAGCTTTAATTGCAGGGTGTTCACAAAGCCGCTTGCCCACGGTCTCGCCAAAGCCATGCACGGTATTCCAGACACCGGGCGGAATGCCCGCCTCGGCGCTGATTTCTGCCAAAAGCTGGGCGGATAGCGGACTCAGCTCTGCCGGTTTGTGCACAACCGTACAGCCCGCGGCGAGCGCTGGCGCTATCTTCCAGGTCGCCAGCATAAAAGGCGTATTCCAGGGTGTGATGATGCCAACCGGGCCGATAGGTGTGCGCAGGGTGTAGTTGGTGTGGTCTGGCTGGAACAGTGACAGCCCGTTGCGGGCTTCGGGGGCTTTGTCGGCAAAGAAGCGAAAGTTAGCCGCGCCGCGAATGGCAGCCTGTTTCATAAACCGGATGGCCTGTCCGCAGTCAGAGGACTCCACAAGCGCAATTTCGTCAGCGCGCTGTTCGATCAGGTCAGCGAAATGGTGCAACAGTGTCCGCCGCTTGGCCCCGTTCATAGCAGCCCATGCGGGGAACGCTTCAGCGGCGGCCTCGCAGGCCTCCGCCATATCCTCTGGTGTGCCCGCTACAACCTGGCCCAGCGACGTGTTGTCGGCCGGGTTGATATTGTCAAACAGTGCCGCGGCATCTGTGGGGCACCAGCGACCGGCGATAAAGTGGCCCAGGGGCTGCTCCCGGAATCGTTGCAAATAGCGGTTCGCGCGGTCTTGATACGCGGTAAAAGTATCCTGGTCAGAGTTGGCCATGTCCTGTCTCTTTGTTTGTGCCGGTTGATCCTATTTGCGTAACATGTTACATATCTCTGCCCTTGCGGGCAACACCGACAGCGTCATGTTGCTTAACGTGTCCAAAGGGTAGCATTGTAGGGAGCGACCACATCCAGCTGACCAATCTGGATGTGAACATACTGAATGGGGGTTGTATATGCGTTCTGCAGACGATTGGTTTCTTTACAACTGCTGGTATGCAGCGGCATGGACCAGTGAGTTAGAGGAGGGCAAGCCACTCGCTCGAACGTACCTCGAAAAGCCGGTTGTCATTTATCGCGGCGACGATGGCACACATGTGGCATTGGACAATCGTTGTTGCCACCGGTCTGCACCCCTTGCGATGGGGCGAATCGAGGGGAATTGCCTTCGTTGTATGTACCACGGCATGAAGTACGACCCCTCGGGACAGTGTGTCGAAATACCGGGGCAGGCGCGCATCAGCCCGAATCACAGGGTGCACAGTTACCCACTGGTTGATCGCGGCGGCATGTTATGGATATGGATGGGGGAGCCTGAAAAAGCAGACCCGGCAGACATCCCTCACTTTGAACCACTGGAGGACCCCCAATGGTGTGGGCTCCCTAACCGGTGCTACCTTCACTACGATGCCAATTGGATGCTGATCGTTGATAACCTCGCCGATTTTTCGCATCTGGCCTTCGTGCATACCAATACACTGGGAGGTTCCGAAGATTACGCAACGGATTCGGCCCAGGCAGTGGATAAGCTCGACAATGGTTTTGAATTTGAACGTTGGCATCGGGGCAGTGGCCAGCCCCCCTACCTGCAAAAAATTACCCCTTGGCCCGCAGATACAACGGTGGATCGCCGTAACTTCGTTCGGATGTACACGCCGGGCATCTTTCTGATGGATACGCAGTTCGGACCCGAGGGATGGGATACTGCCGATGAGCCTCCAGAGCTACTGGAGTTTCGTAACTGCCAGTACATGACGCCGGAAACACGCCGTTCATCCCATTTTTTCTGGGAATACCTCAGGAATTTTCGCAAAGGCGAGGACGACGTTGGCGAAACCCTCAAGGCCGTCATGTTTGATGGTTTTTTCGAGGACAAGGTGATCATCGAGGCGCAGCAGCAACTTCTTGAGGCCCATGGTGATTTTCAGCCGCGGGGACTGGCAAGCGATACGGCCCTGGCCCAGTTTCGACGGGTTTGGTTTGAGCGGATCGCAGAGGAGCGGAAAACGTTTCCCGAACCCCCCGAAATCATCAAGAACCCGGTGATCTGACCATGGGAGTGAAGCTGGTCAGTTTCGAGAAGGAGGGCGCCTCTTCCTGGGGAGTAATTTCCGAGGACGGAGGCATCATTGATTTGGGCGCCCGGCGTGGAGGCTCGCTGCTTGAGTTGCTCAGGCAGGGTCTCGACCTGTCGTCGTTGATGGACTCGACGGCTGATAGGCCGTCGGACACTGACCTGGGCTCGGTGCGCTTATTGCCACCCGTAGTTTGCGGCTCAAAAATTATTTGCATCGGCGTCAATTACGCCAACAGGAACGCCGAATATAAAGACAATACGCCGGAGCCCGAATGGCCCAGCCTGTTCATGAGAGCACAGGAGTCGTTCACGGGAAGTGGACAGGATTTGTGGCGCCCTCCGGAAAGCCCGCAGCTCGATTACGAGGGTGAGATCGTGATGGTCATCGGCAGGGGCGGCCATCGCATTCCCCAGGATCGTGCCATGGACCACGTGGCGGGTTATACCCTAATGAATGAGGGGACGATCAGGGACTGGGTGCGCCACGCTAAATTCAACGTGACACAGGGTAAGAACTTTCCCTGTACGGGTGCTATTGGCCCCTGGATGGTGGACGCCGCCAGTGTGGGGGATGTCACAAGCCTGTCATTGGAAACCCGGGTTAACGGCGAGCTGAGACAGAGTGATACCACGGCTAACCTGATGTTCCCCTTCGACTATCTGGTGAGCTATCTGTCGATTTTCTATACGCTTCAGCCCGGGGATATGATTTCAACGGGAACCCCCAATGGTGCCGGTGCGCGATACGACCCACCCCGTTATCTGGTACCCGGAGATGTGATCGAGGTGAATTGTCCCGGTATTGGCACGCTCAGCAATACCGTAGCGGATGATCCCACCGCGCAGGAGGATATGACCCTGCAGCTGCGCAGTAATCGGCGCGGTTAAGCGCCGGTGACCGGGATGGCCGGCGTGCCGGTATCTGCACATTCTTAGGCAATGCTGGCGGGACCTTCACCGGTTTCTCTGTTGTCCCCGTCCGAGGTGGTTTCACAGGGGTGGCCTGGTCGGGAGCTTGTGGTGGAGTTTCTCAGTATGTTGTCGGCTCGTGAGGGTCGGTGGAGGCTGGTGACGCTGCCTCCGCCCTACTGTTCAGGCCAATTTGCATTGTACGGTTTGAG
>JAKMEU010000256.1 GCA_022425845.1 Luminiphilus sp.
GCATTATACGTGGAGCCTGAAAGGAGTCCCCATGCGTCTTGCTCTGCTGCTTTGCCTGTTTCTGTCTGCTTGCCAGAATTATGATGTCACAGTAAATGATCGACTGGTGTATGGCCCCGTCAAACCCTTCAATGATTTTGAAGTGCCTGACGCAGCGCTACAACAGTGCCTGACACAGCGCATAGTTGATGAAGAGGTATCTGATCCCCTGGACCTCCGCATTCTTAACTGCAGCAGTGCGGGCATTGCATCACTGGAGGGCCTGGGGTTGTTTGCGGCGTTGCAGCAACTGAAGTTTTCAGACAACCGGATTCGCAATCTTGTGGAAATTGGACAGCTCCACGAACTTGAGGTCATATGGCTGGATGGCAACGATGTTGTTGACCCCGTGCCGCTTGAGCAATTGCGCAAGCTTCGCCAAATCGATCTCTCGGGCAATACGGATCTCCAGTGCCCAAGACCGGGCGCCTTTTCGGATGTCGATACGCTGACACTACCCGAACATTGTGACCCCCTGCCGGCGACCCATCCGTGATCGGATTTCTGTACAGGGCACTCGCGAGGCTTCCCTTAAATTGGCTGTACCGCCTATCCACGGCGGCGGCCAAGTTGCTCGAGCATGTCATTCGTTACCGAAAAAAAACCGTTGACGATAATTTGAGGCAAGCCTTTCCCGATGAAACGCCTGCATGGCGGGAAACGGTCCGGGGACATTTTTATCGGAATCTGTGTGACATCACAGTTGAAATCATTTCAGGGTCACGGCAGCCACTCGCCTTCTTCTCAGAGCGAATGTCGATCAGTAATCCTGAATTGCTCGACGAGCTTAGCCAGAATGGGCAGCAATCGGTGCTGGTCATGCTGGCACACCAGGGCAACTGGGAATGGATGCTCCATCGCGCTGCCGCACAGTACGACATGGCGATGGCTTTTGTTTACAAGCGACTGCACAGTGAGGCCGCGGATCAATTCAGCCTGTATGCCCGGGGACGTTTCGGCGCTACCGCCATCGAGATGCGGGATACGGCGCGCAATTTTATTCGGCACCGGCGGACACCTCGTCTCATCTACATGCTGGCTGATCAGTCCCCGGGGCAGCGGGAACGTGTTTATGTGACCTCATTCCTCAATCGCCCAACCGCTTTTTTTTCCGGCGCTGCCACGCTGGCAAAGGCGACGGGATTCCCGGTCGCCTTTGCTCGCTGTCGACGGGCGCGGCGCGGCCATTACGAGATTGAGTTGATCGAAGTAACCCGGGATCCTGCCGCGGTTGGAGAGAGTGGGATTCTGGAACGCTATGCAGAGCTCACCGAGACCGCAATACGGGAATGTCCGGCTGACTGGCTATGGAGCAACCGACGCTGGAAACATCAGCTCCCTACAGCCTCTGACACCGACGAGAATCCCTCGTTGACGACCGAAAACCAATCCGAACCGGAGTCCTGAGACGCCATATAAACCTCTGCCTCGTGGTGGTCGGCAACAGCTGCAAGTGCGGCAAAGGCATGGTCGCTACTGTTGTTCTGCTGACTGAGATGCCCTGCAACCAGAACCCGGAGCCGACTGGTATCCAATTGCGTGAGTAAAGTGGCGGCCTGCGTATTGTTCAGGTGGCCGAAGTCCCCCGCGACACGCCGCTTTAGCGTCGCAGGGTAAGGCCCTTGCATCAAGAGATCCAGCTCGTGATTAAACTCGAGTAGCAGACCATCACAGCCCGAAAAATGTTGCACCAGGTAGGGGGTAATACTGCCCAGATCGGTGAGTACACCCAGAGCGAGTCCATCCGCGTCAAATCTGTACTGCACGGGCTCTCGGGCGTCGTGGGGAACAGGGACGGCGTTGACGGTTATGGAGCCAATCTCGAAACAGGCCCCTGCATTGATCAAAACCTGTTGGTGGCAGCCAGCCAGGCGCCCTGTGGCAGCTGTGCCATGCGTAAGGTAGACGGGAAGCCCGTGTCGCCTTGAGAGGCTTGCCACCCCGGCGCTGTGATCTCCATGTTCATGGGTCACGAGGATGGCATCGATGTCGGTTGGCGATACCCCGAGGCTAATGAGCCGCGCCTCAACCTCTTTGGTTTTAAATCCGCAGTCGATCAGCAGTAAAGTGTCTTCTGCGGCCACCAGCGTCGCATTACCCTGGCTACCACTTCCCAGGGATGCAAATCGCATCAGTTAATCGTGCCTTTAAGCAGCGTCAGGAGCGCCTGCTGGTCCCTGCGCTCTACGGACCCACCACCCTCTCCCATCAGAGAAATAATCATGCGCGATTCTTCAACAGAGGCGACCTTGAGAAGATACTGGCGGTTGGCAAGCGGGTGCGCATCCTCCCCACCCCACATCCAATCGAACCAGCCACCTTCATCCTCTTCCTGAGGACCGATAAATGTCAGGTAAAACAGACCTTCAGAGCGATTTTTATCGTCGATGGCAAAGCCCGCCTCAGGCAAAGCCTTGTTCAGGGACGCCCACGCGCGGTTGAACGGCAGAAGCAATATCAGGCGAGTTTGCGTTTCACTGTCTTCCAGCGCAACTCGACCCTGGTCGCCCATAGCCCGATCGGCCATCATCGAAACAGGCGCCGCCTCTGCGCTGTTGGCGATGAACTGGGCGATATTGCGCAACATCTCTTGCTCCAACTCCACGTCGTCGGAAGCCGCCGGCCAGGGCGCATCATCCCCTGACTGGTTCTGCTGTAGTACATGCAGCTCTGACGTATTGCGCTGTACCCCGGTATCCACCCTGAAGCGAAAGCGGGTGGGCAGGGGCCGGTCCTGCAGCGTGACAAACTGGCTATCAATCAACCCCGACTCAGCATCCGAGGCCGCGACCGCAATACCGGATGTCGTGAGAAAGCCCCGAACCTGCGGCCAGAGTTGACCGGGGGCGACCGCAACAAGCGCCCAGCTTTCATCGCCAAGACGCTGGATACGGACTGTATCGTATTGATTGGAACCGGTGAGCGGCGTTGGACGCGGTACATCAAACTCACTTTCCAGCAGGAAACTCTGTTGTACGTCGGGAATGGGGTAAGTGGGGTCAAGGGCAACGTTATCAACGTCAGCTGGCACCGAAATCACCGCCAACTCTGGCGCCTCCTGATAACGGTCGGTGTTATCCGGGAATAAACCGTCCTCACCGTAAATCCAGCTACAGCCTTGCAATAGCGCCAAACTCGGCACCAGCAAAACACCAAACTTGCTTATCTTCATAACCCAGCCTGCTGCATTGCTGCACGAACCAAACCCTGATGATCAGACGAGAGGGGCACCAACGGCAAGCGAATGCCCTCCTTAGCCATTCCCAATTCTGCCATGGCCCATTTGACAGGAATAGGATTCGGCTCGATGAAAAGCGCATCGTTCAGGGCCGACAAAACGGTGTCAACAGCCTCTGCAGATTGGAAGTCCCCGCACAGTGCAAGCCGACATACTTCGGCAACCTGCTCAGCAGCAATATTGGCCGTAACAGACACATTGCCTTTGGCACCGTGTCGCATGAGATCAAGCGCAGTCGCGTCGTCACCGGAATAGACGGCAAACGTATCGGGCAAACGATCGATCAGTGAGGCGCCTCGATCAACATCCCCTGTCGCGTCTTTGAGTCCACTGATATTGCCTATCTCGCTCAGGCGCATCACCGTATCGTTACTCAGGTCCACTCCCGTCCTGGCAGGCACATTGTACAAAATAATTGGAATATTGACGGCCGCTGCAACTTCACAGAAATGCCGATACAGACCCTCCTGGGTCGGCCGATTGTAATAAGGTGTCACAAGAAGCACCGAATTTGCACCCGCTTCGGCCGCCGCCACGGTCAGCTCAATGGCTTCATGGGTAGAGTTGGATCCGGTACCGGCAATGACCGGAATTCTATTCGCCGCGCATTCCACGGCAAATCGAATCACCTCCCTGTGCTCGGACATGGTCAAGGTAGCACTTTCCCCGGTCGTGCCCGCTACACCGAGGGCCGACGTGCCCGCCTCTATGTGGTATTCGACCAGCCCTGCGAGCCCCTCGAAGTCCACCTGGCCATCAGGCAGCATAGGCGTTACCAGCGCAACGATACTTCCGGTTATCATAAAAGGCCGTCCGAAGGCGTCATTTGGTATCTCGCTTCATTCATGATCGCGCAATTATCCATTTCAGGTGCTGTGATACAACCAATTACCCGACAATCGATGCTGTACACCTGCATTTTTTTCCTGTCACTTATGGGTGGGACACCTGCCTGTGCGCAGGGTTCCATTCTTTCACCGAATACCGTTGATCGGCGTATTGACCCTTTGAGCGCTATTGACCTGCAATTCATGGCGGCTCAGCGCGCCGATGTGGAGGCGCTGGCCAATCGCCTGGGTAAACAACTGACGGGCGACCCCGACCGAGACCTGGAAACGTTGCAACGCATACTGGACCTCGGTTTGGTGAGCCCTGAGGATACGCTGCAGCTACAGGCGCTCGGAGTGGTGCTGGGTGACCTCTTCGCCGCGGAGCTTAACATGGATTGGGTGGTATACCGGGATCGCGCCGGGCGTTCTCGTGCGCTGCGCTACCGCGATAGTGAGACCTTTCTTTTTCCTGTGACCATGATTTCTCGCCGATGGGAGGTGGGGCACCAGCGAGATGTGTCGGATATCTACCACACAAATGTAAGCAAGACCCAGGCCCAGTTGCCTGGCGCAAATTGGCGCTGAAAGAATCGGGATGCCCAATGATTCCGTACAGTTTGTTGATGATGGGGAGCGCGTCAGTCTGGTGCTGAGGGGTTGTTGGGATAGAGATACACCTACTCCCGATGCGAAAACAATTCTCGCCGGCGTTGCCGATAAGAAAGTCGTAACGGTAGACACCAGCGGCGTAGAAAACTGGGATTCGACTCTGGTCAATGTCGCGCTGGGACTGCGGAATCTGGCTGAGCAACGCGGCCTGTCTCTCCAGGAAAACTGGCCGACGGGCATAGACGAATTACTGGTATTGGCTGAAGCGGTACCGCCGGTCGCAGGTGATGCTGGCGCAACGAACGAGGCTCGATGGGGCATCCTGGCCAGCCTTGACCCCATCAGCGCGAGTCGCCGTGTGGGTGAGGAGCTGGCGGGACTGTCTCAATTCGTCGGAGCACTGGTTGTTTCAGGCCTCAAATTACCCACCGCAACAGCCCGCGTCCGATTTCGGGACTTTCTGCATTTTTGTTACCAGACGGGTCCCAACGCGCTACCCATTATTATTCTGACAAGCTCTCTGGTCGGACTCATTCTTGGCTACCTCGGAGCAGTTCAACTCAAGCAGTTTGGCGCGGAGATCTACGTCGCAGACCTCGTTACCGTTGGCATTCTCAGGGAGATGGGCCCGCTAATGACGGCCATTATATTGGCCGGACGAACAGGCGCCGCTTATGCGGCACAACTGGGCACCATGCGGGTTAACGAAGAAATAGACGCGATCGAAATTCTTGGTGTCTCTCCAATGGAGTTTTTGGTCCTGCCACGGGTCGCCGCAATTATCGTCATGACACCCCTGCTGACCCTTTTTGCAGATGTGTTCGGCATTCTCGGGGGTGGATTGGTATCCAGCGGGCTGGGCGTCTCTCCGCTTCAGTATTGGTCGGAGGTTCAGCTGGTGCTGCACCCCTCGCACCTCGTAATTGGGATGGTGAAGGCTGTGCTATTTGGGGCGCTTGTAGGCCTGGCGGGCTGCCGAGCCGGCCTGAGCTCAGGGCGTAATTCGGAGGGCGTCGGCAAGGCCACAACGCAGGCCGTGGTGGTTGCCATGGTTTATCTGATCATCGCTGATGCGCTGGTTAACGTCGTCTGCCAGCTTTTGGATATATGACATGAATGCGGCGATCGAAGTCAAAGACCTCACCCTCGCCTATGGTGATCGTGTCATCCAACGGGACCTGACTTTCAACGTAGAAGCCAGGGACGTCTTCGTCATTATGGGAGGCAGTGGCTGTGGCAAAAGCACGCTCCTGCGAAACATGCTGGGCCTCGAGAAACCTGCCCGGGGAGACGTCTATTACGCCGGGCATAACTACACCGAGGCATCACCCGCCCAGCAGCGCAAGATGCGCATGAACTGGGGTGTTACCTTTCAGCAGGGTGCATTAATCAGTGCCATGACGCTGACAGAAAACCTGTCGCTTCCACTGGAGCTTTACACCGACTTCACTCCTGCCGAACGCGCAGAAATGATAAGCCTCAAGCTCTCACTGGTAGGCTTGGCGGGCTACGAGAGCTACTATCCTGCGGAGATCAGTGGCGGCATGCGCAAACGCGCCGCTTTGGCGCGTGCCATCATGCTGGATCCCCAGTACCTGTTTTTCGATGAACCTTCCGCGGGTCTTGACCCCATCAGTTCAAGACGGCTGGATGAATTGATTGCTACCCTGGCCGACAGCATGGGATCGACCGTGGTGATGGTTACTCACGAACTGGACAGCATATTTGCCATTGCCACGCGGGCTATCTATCTCGACAATAAAACCCGTACCCTGCTGGACCAGGGTGCGCCCATGGAACTCAAGTCAGGCAGTCAACATGCGGTTGTCCGGGAGTTCCTTAACCGTGGCAAGGTGGCGCCGGAGCCGGGAGTTGATCGGTAAATGCAGGAAAAGACTGCCCATACCCTGCTAGGGGCATTTATTCTCACCGCGCTGGCCATCGCCGTCACGGCGACGCTGTTGATTTCGGGTCGCGGCTATGACGCCAAGAACTCACAAACCGTCATTATGGTGTTTGATGGCTCGGTCTTTGGTTTAAACAAAGGCGCCCCGGTCGCCATTCGCGGGGCCAACATTGGCCAGGTTACGGACATCAGGGTCCGTCTGGAGAGTGATCGCGAAGTCCACCTTTGGATGGAGGTCGAGGCCGTGATCAACCGAGCTGCCGTGGCCGAAGTTTCAGAACGCGATACGGCCCTGGGGCCTGACCTGGTTGCTGCAGGGCTCCGCGCGCAACTCAACAACTCAAGCTTTCTTACCGGGCTGCTTTATGTACAGCTGGACTTTTTCCCTGAGTCCACCGCCGAATTTCGAGCTCCGGAATCCGATCACTTCGAAATTCCCACTATACCGTCGCCCTTTGACCGACTGGTCATGGACTTCGATACGCTCAATTTCCGTAGCCTCGCCGCCAATCTGCAGGAAACGGCCGAATCAATCCGGATTCTAACGACCAGCGAGGCGTTCCAGAAGATTCCTGAAAATACGAACGCCGCGCTTCAGACTGTCTCGCAGGTGGGGGCCACATTGGAGACGCTGATGCGCGAACTGCGACCGCAGATAGAGGATACCCTTAACAGCACAGCCGCTGTCGCCCGGGTTGCGGAGCAAGAAATTCCAATGGTTGTTGCGGATACGCGAGAAACTCTGGCCAAAATGCAGGAGACCCTGAAAAGCCTTGATGACGCCGCCGTCAACGCCACCCTGCTACTGGAGCCCGACTCGCCGATTCTCTACAACCTGAACCAAACTCTCTCAGAAATTTCCAGAGCCAGTCGATCTATCAACTCGCTGGCACGGAGTCTGGAAGAGTCACCCCAGTCCCTGCTACTGGGCCGCCCCGTGGAGGAAGAACCATGAAAATCATGACGCAATGGCTACTGGCAGTCGCCGGTTTGCTGATGCTTTCCTGCCAGACGGCCACGCCACCCAACTACTATCGTCTCGATGCGCCCTCCTCTCTGGGTGCCATGGCCCCGGGACCGTCCCTGGGCCTAGCTCCCGTAGAAATTCCTGAGTATCTGGTGCGCTCGGGATTGGTCCGAGATACCAATGATCTCGAGGTTGAGGTCAGCACCTCTGAACGCTGGGCTGAGCCCCTGGAATCGGGCATCGCCCGAATCATGGCGCTTAATTTGGCGAGGACGCTGCCCACCAATGACATTCGACCCTATCCATGGAACAACAAACGGTCACCGGACATTGCCATACGCATCAAGGTGACCGAGCTACGAAACCTACCGGAGCGCGCAACTCTCGTTGCTGAAACTGTGATCAGTACTCAGGATGGCCAGTTCACCAGTGAACTGATCAGTCTGCAGGAACCCCTCACACGTAGCGCACCGGGTGACGCCATAGCAGCAGCCTACAGCGCCTTATTCGCGGAGCTCAGTGAAGCGCTCGCCAAAAAAATTCAGACCATGATGGCCGTCAAGGCCGATCGGGCCAGTTGAAGTCGCGTCGGTAACTAAACAGCCCCTTGCACATTGTGGTGCGATGCTGACAGCCGTCTGCGGCGGGGTCAGAGGCTTCGTATCCGGAGTCGCCCGGATAAAGAAAAACGTGGTCCTCACCCATCTCAGTAATGCGCGGGAAGAAATAAGGTGGGGTCCGTTTCTCCACCGCCGCGACAAGCCCTGCAATGCTGTCATGCTCTACGAGGTCGGTCAGTGACACCAACGTAGGCGGCGGAATCTTCAACGATCCGGCCGCTTGCTCGGCCACGGCCTGAGCGGGACGCACCCAGCGGTGCTCTACGATCTCGCTGCCATCAACCCGCACCTCAGCATCCGGGCTCTGGGGCGAAAGGAAAAAATAGGTGTCAAAGCGATGCTGTACCACTTCGGGGGTTAGCCATCTCGAAAAGTGCAGCAGCGGCAGATCTCCCACAGCCAAACCCGTTTCCTCCGCCAGTTCGCGCACTGCTGCTGCGCGAGCCCTTGAAAGCGCATCAGCGCCCTCGTCTTCGCCATCTACCTTACCCCCGGGAAACACCCAGGCACCCGCCATCACCTTAAGAGAGGGATTACGACGCAGAAGGAGCGTTTCCAGCCCGGCCTCGCCCTCCCGGGTGACGATCAGGGTGGCCGCCGGCCTTGCCGGTGTCGACTCTCTCTGGAGATCAGCTTTCTCAAACATCAGTACACGCCGCACTCGAGGCACCTGACATACACATTGCCTGGATCCTGCAAGCTGTCGGCCAATCGGAGATGGGTGGACAGTTGCTCTGACAACCGCGCCACGATTGAGCGTCCCGGCACATAGACCTGCCCCAGCTCACGACCCAACTGCTCAAGCAACCGCTGTTCAGGGCTGATGGGCGTACCGAAATAAAGCGTGTCAAAATCCTCGACGCCAGCGCGAACCGCTGCGGCATCAACGGCAGGGCGCAACCCGCCCAGGGCATCCACAAGGCCGATCGCCAGGGCATCTTCACCACTCCAAACGCGCCCCCCAGCGATTTGGTTGATCTCGTCCCAGGTCTTCCCGCGACCGGATGCCACAAGCCCTACAAAGTCGTCGTAAACATTGGCGATGATGCTGTTGATAATGCGTCGACCGTCTTCATTGACGCCGGTATCCATCCTCGCCGCCATCGCCAGTGTCGAGGTGCTCACACCATCGGGCGTAATACCCGCCCAGCCATACAATTTTTCAACGGTGGGGAATGCGACGAAGACGCCAATGCTGCCGGTTATTGTCCCCGTTTGCGCCCAAATTTCATCGGCGTCAGCCGCGATGTAATAGCCCCCTGACGCCGCCACCCCTCCCATGGAAACCACCACGGGCACATCCATGGCTTTCACCTCCAGAACCTTCTGGCGAATCACTTCTGATGCAAAAACACTGCCGCCAGGGGAGTTAATGCGCAGCACAAGAGCGGCCAGATCGGGCGTTTCCAGCGCGCGGTCGATCTGTTCCACCACGGTGTCCGAACCGGCCATACCCTGACCGCTCTCACCCGGAACGAGTTCACCTTCCACGGGAATAACAGCAATATTTGGCTTTGAGATTTCTGTCTCCAGCTCTGCCTCGCGCGCCGCGAGATAATCTTCCACCGACACCGAAACCCAGTCACCCCCATCATCAGTTGCGCCAACCCAGTCGGCCAGTCGAAGGTCTCTCTCGCCATGATTTAGCAGTTCATCGACAAAGCCCGCCTCCTGCATCAGCCGCGCGGGGTCTCCCCCTGCGATATCGAGACGGTCGGGAAACTCATCAATAAATTGATCCACAAAACCGGCTTCAAACTGCCTGGGCTGCTCAACCAGTCCGGTGTAGGCACCCCACAGATCACCCAACCATTGCGACACGACCTGGCGCTCAGACTCGGACATGTCGTCGCGCATGAAGGTCTCCACGGCCGATTTGTTTTCACCTACCCGAAATATATTCATCGTCAGGTAGACATTTTCCAGCAGCTGGCGGACATAGTTTCGATAAACCGCAAAACCTGTCATTTCAACAGCGCCCTCAGGGTGCAGCAGTATGTGATCTGCCTGCGAGGCCAACAGATAATGCCCCTGGCTGTAATAATCGCCCACTGCAATCACCGGCTTACCGGAGGACTTAAATGCCTCGATGTCGGTCTTGAGCTCCTGCACATGACTGATTGATGGGCCGCTGAGTGCCTGCAGGTCGAGCACCAGTGCAGAAATCCGGTCGTCCTCCGCAGCCTTCCGAATAGCCTTGCTGATTCGGAACACCAGCACCTCCCCGACACCGTCCTGCATTAGCGCCTCCAGGGGCTCAAGGGGCGATCGATCCTCTACCAGTACACCCGCAGGATTCACCAGTAACGCTGCACGCTCCGGGACCGGGTCGGGAGCCACCTGTTGGAAAGCAACGGCCACAATCACAACGAGATAGAGTGTGAGCGCCAGCGGCACCAGGGTCATTACCACCTTGTTGAAGCCGGAAATAACCCGCCATATGCCCCTGAAAAATCCGCTAATAAAACGCCACACCACCATTACACATCCTCCGAAACATCAGGCTTCATCTCTAATTTAAGTTCACGACCACGGTACCGGATATAGAGCGCGCAGAGCATAAACAGCGTGGAAAGCACTGCTAGCCCCGTCAGCGCCAATCCGTCTCCGGGCCGGGCAAAGGCAGCCAGCACGGCCCAGACAAAATAACCCAGCAACACGAACGTCAGCCAAATAATGCTGCGCAGGTTGTCACGGGCGACCCCGGGCATAAACACAACAAGCGGCAGAACTTGAATCACGAGCAGCTGCAAAGGCGCACCAAACCGGATTTCAAATGCAACCTGCTGCAAAATCAGCGCCAACCAGGCCAGCCATAGCAATACCCAGAGCCGTGCCGTCACCCGTCCCCTTGGCATCATGACGGGACACTCATAGACTTCGCCAGCGTCGCCACGCGTGTACCCAAAGCCTGGCACAGGCTCCCCTCGTGCTCATCAATCCTCCGATTGTTGTCCTCACCGGCCCAGTGACTGGCGCCATAGGGCGTGCCACCCCCGGTGGTCTGGCGTAAGCCGCTCTCACTGTAGGGAAGCCCAACGACCACCATGCCATGGTGAAGTAATGGCAGCATCATACTGAGCAACGTGCTCTCCTGGCCGCCATGCAGGGATGAGGTGGCTGTGAAAACGGCCGCCGGCTTGTTGATCAGAGCGCCACTGAGCCAGAGGGACGATGTCTGATCGATAAAGTGTTTTAGGGGTGCCGCCATGTTGCCAAACCGCGTCGGACTGCCCAAAACAAGACCAGAGCAGTGTCGCAAATCGTCTTCCTCTACGTACAAGGGACCGGTTTCAGGAACCTCCGGTTCGCGTTCATCAATGCGAGTCACAACCGGAGGTACCGTGCGCAGACGAGCTTCCATCCCCGCGACCTGGCTAATTCCCCTGGCGATACGGGCAGCCATGTCAGCGGTTTTCCCGCCGCGAGAGTAGTAAAGCACTAAGATATAAGGCATAGCTTCCATGGTACTTGAGCCTGGGTCCGAATACGGGCTGACTGGCATCACCGTCCTGCACTACACTGGACTCCGCGCAGTAGGACGTGCGCCGGCCTGATGGTTGCCAAAATGGACCGACAGTATGACAGAGCACCCAACAATACAGAATGCCGTCAAAGGGATGGCCTACCTGCTTCGACGCTATCAGGAAGATCGCTGCTCTGAGATAGCCGCTGCACTGGTGTACATGAGTCTCTTTGCACTGGTGCCGCTGCTGACCGTGGTCTATGCCATTGGCTCCGCCGTGCCCACCGCCACTGACCTCCAGGCCCAATTACAAAGCTTTCTGGTCGACAACCTGTTGCCCGAAGCCTCTCAGGAGGTCGCCAACTATCTGTCCAGCTTTTCACAACAGGCTAAAAGCCTCACCGGGGTTGGTATCGCCATTCTTGCAGCCACTGCGGTGCTCATGCTTCGCAATGTGGAGCGTGCGTTCAACAACATCTGGCGCAACCGCAAGAACCGCGGTGCCGTCTCCAGCCTTCTGCTCTATTGGGCTGTGTTGAGCCTCGCTCCTCTGCTCATGGGCCTGGGGATTGGCATACAGGCCTATCTGTTTGCCGCCGCCCATGCCGTCGAAGGTATTGATGTCCTTGGGGTATCAACGGCCCTTCTGTCGGCCCTGCCTTTTGGCCTGAGCGTTCTGGGTATTACGGCACTCTACATGGCCGTACCCAACTGCGCGGTGCCCTTTCGCCACGCATTGATTGGAGGCGTATTTGTCGCCATAGCCTTTGCCGTCGCCAAAAGCCTGTTTACCACAGTGATCGCAAATTCCAGCTATGCCCTGGTTTACGGTGCCTTTGCCGCGGTACCGATATTTCTCCTCTGGCTCTACATCACCTGGACCATTGTGCTCCTGGGGGCGATATTGGTTCACAGTCAATCGGCCTATCAAACGGCCGCACAGGCCCGAAGGCCGATGCTGCTCAAGGCGCTCGACGTCTTGTTTTTGCTGTGGCGCGCGCAGAAGCCCGGAAGCCCTCTGGGTGAGCTCGCCATCCTGGGAAATCGGGATGTCATACCCGATGGTCTGGACAGCGACAGCTGGCGAAAAATTCGGGATGCCTTCATCGGCGCTCACCTTATTACACAGAATATGCAGGGACACTATCTGCTCAGCAGGGACTTGCATGATGTCACCTTCATTGAAATCAAAGCTTTGATTAACCAGGAGTTGCCGGTGCCCGACGTCGCCAGCGATGCCCTCGCTTGGCAGAAAAGGGCGGGTGACATGCTTGGCCAGCAGCGCTCAGCCCAAAATGATCTGCTTGACATCTCGCTCGCTGAATTGTTCGGCACGCAATCACCCGCCGATAAGTCCTCTGCGCTATGAGACGCTCCCTATCGCTGCTGGGCATTCTGCTGGTTTTGATTGGGTGTGATCCATCGCCCCCCGCCGCGTTACCCCAGGCCGGACAGTGGCGCCTCATCAATTACTGGGCGCTTTGGTGTACCCCCTGCCGTGAAGAGATACCTGAACTCAATGATCTGGACCAGATCCAAGACATCAGTGTTTTTGGGGTTAACTATGACGGCAAAACCGGGACGGATCTGGAAGCCCAGCGCCTGGAATTGGGCATCACGTTTCCCGCTCTGGCTACAGATCCTGCCACCCTGCTGGGAATATCGCGCCCCAGAGTCTTGCCAACGACACTGATCGTCAATCCAGAGGGCGACTGGGTCGAGAGTCTGACCGGACCACAGACCGCGGCATCCATCACGAGCGCTCTGGCGCGGCTGGGGCGCGAGAAACCGACAATCTAAAAGTCAAAAAAAACGCCGGCAATCAGCCGGCGAAAAAGGAGCCACTCAAATCGGGGACATCCTGCATCGCAGGACCGTCGCCGCCAGGATGTTTCCCTTGCGTCACTCCCGAATTGACGCCATCGCTGGGGCTATAACTAGGACAGGGTTTTGGGCAAAAAGTTCAATGACTGGCGTTTTTTTTAATTGGTAGCACGCCAAATGGCAGATCCCGTCTGTCCGGGACCTGAAGAAACACCAAGCTCAACCTCCACCAACCCCTCTCCCGAGCTCTCTTCCATAAGTTCTCCAAGGAGGTAATGGGCGAGTTCCTCCACGGTGACGTTGACCACGGGTAACACCCGGGTCTCATCACTAAAGAATTTGAGCGTTCGATCGGCGAAGGTTACCCAAACCTCTTCGCCCTCCATGGTAATCGTTTGAAACGGTGAATCGCCTGCAACCAGCATGTATTCATCAAGGGGTTTGCACAACCTGGCGATACGGTTCTTATAAACATTGTAGTCAGCAGAAAAGCCATTTGGCCCCATTGGTGCAACAATCCGCGCCGAGACAGAGTAATTGTGCCCGTGGAGCCGCTCGCGTTCCTGTGCTGAGAAAATGGTGAAGTGCGCTGCGGAAAACTTGTGCGCTTCCTTGTCGATGTAAAGTGTTGTGAGTCGCGCCATCGCTTGCTGCCAGATTTTCAGAGAGAGTGTATGGTGGGCCGTGCCAGCTCGGTTAGCAAGGCGTCTGTATACCCTTACATCCATGGCTGCCGCGCCTGCGTACGGACTTTTAAATTCGAGGAACCAAACCAACATGACCCGGATAGCCATTGTCACCGGAGCCAGCTCCGGTATCGGAGCCGCTGCCGCTGAACTTTTTCTCGACTCAGGCTTCTACGTGATTAATGTGTCCAGGCGCCCGTGCCCTGTCCCCGGCGTGGTCGATATGTGCGGCGATCTCAGCAACGCGGGCTCAGTAGCCGAACTAGCCGCAACCCTGAGCGGGCACCTGACAGACAAAAAACCCTCCGAGGTATGCCTGGTGCACAATGCCGCGCTGATGTTAAAGGACACCGCCGCTGCTACCGAAGACGACTCACTATCTCGCGTCCTGCAAATTAATATACAGGCCATCAACGGATTAAACCGGGAACTCCTGCCGCTGATGCCATCAGGTTCAAGTGTGCTCTTCATCGGCTCAACCTTGTCTGAAAAAGCCGTTAAGGGCGCATTCAGCTACGTTGTCAGCAAACACGCCCAACTGGGTATGATGCGCGCAACCTGCCAGGACCTCATGGGTGTGGGTATCCACACAGCCCTGATCTGCCCCGGCTTCACTGATACGGAAATGCTGCGCAATCACATTGGCCATGACGAACAGGTGATTGGCGCCATCAGCGCAATGAACAGTTTTGGCAGGTTGGTGCAACCGGAGGAAATAGCACGCCTGATCGTATGGGCCCATACCAACCCCGTGATTAACGGCGCGGTTCTACACGGCAATTTGGGGCAGGTCGAGCACTGACTATGGTATCTGAACATCTCAGAGAACGTCGCGAACGGGTTTTTATCGTCCTCGCCGCCGTATTTTTGGGCGCGATGACCCTATTGAATGTTGTGGGCATCACCCGCTTCATCCAACTCGGGCCACTGGCACTGGCCGTGGGGGTCCTGCCCTACCCGCTGACGTTCCTGTGCACCGACCTGATCTCCGAGCTGTATGGCCGTGCGCGGGCCAATTTTCTGGTAACCGTGGGGCTGGGAATCAACTTTCTCATTCTCGCCGTGCTGACGCTGGGAGATATAGCACCATCCGTCCCGGCAGAGACTATGCCCCCGTGGCAGGTCATCCAGCTCGCGGAACCCATCGCACTGCCCAATGGACAGATCGTTGAAGGTGAGGTGGGCCTCTTTCAGCTGATCTACGCGACCACATCGGGCGCTGTCTTCGCCTCAATGCTGGCCTACATCGCGGCTCAGTACTGCGATGTCCAGCTCTACCATTTCTGGAAGCGGCTAACTCGAGGGAAGCACCTTTGGTTGCGCAACAACTTCAGCACCCTTCTCAGTCAATTGGTGGACTCCATTATGGTCGTGACCGTCACCTTCGGTGCGGTCTATTGGCGTGGCGAAATGGCCTTCAACACGCTGCTGGTACTGGTGGGAAGCAATTATGCTTTCAAAGCCCTGTCCGCTCTTGTAGACACCCTGCCACTCTATGCACTGGTCCGCTGGCTGCGCCGCTATCTGGAGCTCGGACCCAACGATTACGCGGTAGTGATCACCGATCCGTCGACAGCAGCTTGAGTTCATTTAGCAGGGGAATGGTGATGGACCGGCCCTGGGCCATTGCCGCCTGGTCCAGATTTTCCAGCAACGCCATCAGAGCAGACGCTGAGCGCGGGGCTCGCGCCAGAATATAACTGACGACTTCATCCGACAGCTTCAGACCTCGTCGCGCAGCGCGAAAGCGTAAAAGCGCCCCCAACTCTGACTCGCTGTAAGCCGGCATATGGTAGACGGTCAACTCGCTCCAGCGGGACCGGAGATCCGGCAAGACGTCAACCATGGCTGCTGGAGCTTGCGTCGCGGAGTAGATCTGAAGAATATCGCCTGTCTTCAGCCGATTGTAAGTATGGAAGAGTCCCTCCTGCCAATCGGCCCTCCCAGACACCAGGTGCACATCATCAAACAGCACCACCTGACTTTGAACGACGCCATCAAGAACAGCATCGGCGGGGAATTGAATAATCTCAGAAAAGGGCAGGTACAAGGCCTGGCTGCCCAATGATCGACTGATGGCCTGCAGCAAGTGGCTCTTTCCCACCCCTTCCGGCCCCCAAAGGAAAAGTGACTCTCCCTGACCTGCCTGCAGATCGAGAATTTTCGCTTCCAGCAGCTGCAGGGTCGCTCGGACCCTGAAATTATCCAGGCTCGCATCTCCATCGACGCGCATTCGTAGAGTTAGCTGGTCACTCACAGGGCTGCAGGGCTCAGTCGCTTTGATACGTGTCGGTGCTGCGGTAGTAAGTGATGGCATGTCGACAGAAAACTACGGCGACTGCTGCTACCGGAAGCGCCAGTAAAACGCCGGCGAAGCCCGCCAACTGCCCGCCGGCCATGAGAGCGAAAATCACCATAACCTGATGCATGCCAATCCGATCGCCGATCAAAGTCGGGGTCAGGAAGAATCTCTCGTTCTTCTGCCCGGCGCCAAAAACGAGCCCTACCCACAGTAAAAAACTGAACTCTCCACCTGACTGAAACCAGGCCACCAAGAGGGAGCTGCCGACCCCCAAAACGGCGCCAGCGTAGGGAATAATGGACGCCAATCCCGCGACGGTGCCCAATATCAGGGCAAAGTCGAGCCCGATGATCCAAAGGCCAGCGCTGTAAAGCACGGCCTGCGCCAGCATCACCAGGAACTGGCCTCGAAGAAACGCGCCCAGGACATCGTCAGCCTCTGACACCATCAGGGATATATCCTGTTGCCATGGACGAGGCACCAAATCCAACAACCCCTCCACCAGACGATCCCAATCACGCATCAGGTAAAAAGCAACCACCGGAATCAGCGTCAAATTGAATATCGCAGCGATGACCCCAATACCGGAGCGCGTCAAACTCGCCACCGACGTCGCTACCAACTTACCCAACGATTCCCAGCGTGCGGCCAGTTCAGCCTCCCAATCAATGACGGGTAAACTGACGGGGCTGACGCTGATACGGTCATGGATGCTCGGGAGAAGTGTGTCCGATACCCAGCGGTAAAGCACGGGCAGCTTGCGGATAGCCTGGTCCAACTGATCGATAAGCAACGGTATACCCACGAGCAGGATCAAGCTTGTGACAAGCACCAGCAGGGCAAACACCAACACAACACCCCCGGAGCGACCGTAACCCCGCTCCTCAAGCCGATCCACCAGAGGGTCTCCGAGGTAGGCCGTCAGCGCTCCCACAAGGAAGGGCGCCAGAATAGGGTGCAACGCCCAGACGAAAAGCAGCAGAACGGCGATGAGACCCAGTATAAAGGGCCATCGATTAACGGGTGCCGGGTGATTCATGGACGCCCCCAGTGTAAAAACAGACGGCTGGGCGTCATTTCGTCTGAAATTCCCAACCGGGAACGCGTGGGTAATACCCTGACCAGGGCGTCGGTAGTGCTGACCCCTGTCACTTTAACGGCCAATGCGTCGCCCCGTACTTCATCGACACTCACTGACTCAAGCAGTGGCAACCCCCTCAAAATATCCATCACCGCACTGTAATCAGCATAACTCTCGACACCGGTAACCGTCACCGACAGGTAGCCCGTCAACGGACTGGATTCGAGAACAACGGCGTAACGATCGGCCATTGCATCAACAGCGAGGTCAACCCCGGTGAATACAATCGGATCGATCACATCGCCCTGAATCTGCTCCCGGCGCTGGCTTTCACCATCGAGGTACAACCAATCCGCCAGCAGCGCACCCGTGGTCAATTCAACGTAGCGGCCGACCAGAATATGTTGCGTGCCATAGCGCTCTGACGCGGCCTGTATTCGCCTCGTCACACTTTGCCAAACCATTTCGGGGGAAAGGCTAGCCGCGTCTTCGAGATCCAGTAACGGCAGTCGCAGGGTAATACCCCGGTCAGCAAATGCATCGGATAAGGCCATTAACAGGGTGCCGTCCTGACTGACCGTCGCGAACCGCCGGCTGTAAGGCTCGTCCACTACCAGCCAAAGCAGCACCGGAGGCCGGTCCTCAGCCCAATACGTTGCATCAGAATCTCGCAAAATACCCTTGATCAATACATCGTCGAAGGTGGCCTGCAGGTACACCTGGGCATCCTCCTGCTCGTAGCTATAGCGGGCAACACGGTCTCGGGCACCCATGATGGCTGCGGCCACCCCCGTTTTCTCACCGATCTCATCGTTGCCGGACACCCTGATCAAAACACGGCTCAGGGCCTCGCGAATGCCCTCCGTGAGTTCGCTATCACTTCTGTCGGCAATGGGCACGCGAGCTGAATAGAAGGCCTCCTCGGCACTGAGCGGGAATGCCAGCGGGAGGAGCAAAGCAACGATGAGAAATCGGCCAAACATTTATCAATCCATGAGAGGAATCGGGTAAGTTTACCAGTGAAAGCGGCCCTGCGTTGCTTCCCTAGCAAAGGGTCACAGAGTACCCTGTCCAGCCCGTCAACGACCCCTGGGACCTCACCACCCATGAATGAATCATCCGACACACCCTCCCTCTCCTATCGCGATGCCGGGGTGGATATCGATGCCGGCAACCGGTTGGTGGACCGTCTTAAAGCCGTCACCGCGGCCACGCGTCGACCTGAGGTAATGGGCGGTATCGGGGGCTTTGGCGCCCTGGTTGAAATTCCCGAGGGCTATCATCAACCGGTGCTGGTATCGGGTACCGATGGTGTCGGCACCAAGTTGCGACTCGCCATGATGGCAGGACGTCATGACAGCATCGGCATTGATCTGGTGGCCATGTGCAGTAATGACATCGCCGTAGTGGGCGCCGAACCCCTGCTGTTCCTCGATTACTACGCTACGGGAAAGCTCGATGTCGATGTCGCCACCGACGTTGTGACCGGCATTGGCAAAGGCTGCGAGCTCGCGGGCTGTGCCCTGGTGGGCGGTGAAACAGCGGAAATGCCGGGCATGTATCAGGGCGATGACTATGATCTGGCAGGCTTTTGTGTCGGGGTCGTTGAGAAGGATCACATCATCGACGGCAGCCTGGTCGCTGAGGGGGATGCGCTGATCGCACTGCCCTCCAGCGGGCCCCATTCCAATGGTTTCTCATTGGTTCGTAAAATCCTGGAGGTAACTGGAGCTGACCTCAGCACCACCCTGAATGATGGCCAGAGCCTTGTTGACGCCCTGCTCGCCCCCACCACCATTTACAACCGAACCTTATTGTCGCTCCAGAAAGAACTTCGACTCCATGCCATGGCGCACATTACCGGTGGCGGCCTTCCCGAGAATCTGCCCAGAGTCCTGCCAGAAGGCTGCATGGCGGAGGTCAATCTCAGCAGTTGGCAGCAGCCCGAAGTATTTGGATGGTTACAGAGAGGGGGCAACGTGGCTCCCCTTGAAATGCTCCGTACCTTTAACTGCGGCGTAGGCATGGTTTTGGTGGTGGCTGAACAGAAAGTTGGACCCGCGCTGGAACATCTGGCGAGCCAACATGTCAAAGCATGGCAGTTGGGTCGCATCGTAAGCGGTAACAAAGGGGTTGTATTCACCGAATGACCAGCGCGACAGGCCGTCTCACACTGCTGCTATCCGGCAGGGGCAGTAACCTGCAGGCATTCCTGAACGCTCAGGACGCGGGCGAACTGGAGGGCAACATAACCGCCGTTATCAGCAACCGACCGGGAGCGCGGGGCCTCGAGATCGCGCGACGCGCCGGTATCGCCACCGAAGTGGTCGACCACACCCTTTTTGCAAGCCGGGACGACTTTGATCTCAAATTAGCGGAGACGATCGATCAATGCGCTCCCGATGTGGTTGTGCTGGCCGGTTTTATGCGCATACTCACTGGACCATTTGTCGATAAGTTTCGCGGCAGACTGATCAACATTCACCCCTCTCTCCTGCCCAAATACCGTGGCCTGAACACCCATCAGCGTGCCATCGACGCCGGTGAGCGCGAGGCGGGTGCTACCGTACACTTTGTCACCCCGGATCTGGATGAGGGGCCCGGCATCCTGCAGGCCCGCGTTCCCATCCAGGCCAGTGACAATGCCGAAACACTGGCCGCTCGGGTGCTACCTGTTGAGCACAAACTGTATCCCCGCGCCGCAAATTTGGTCCTGAGCGGGCGCGTCATACTGGGCGACGGCGTCGCCCTGCTGGACCATCATGTTCTGCCCCCGGGAGGTGAAGAATGGACACCCACATAGCGGCTGGTTGGCCAAAGATTTGGGGGCTTCTGCTTTTAAGTCTGTGCCCCGTCACCGCGACGGCTGATACGCCTGCAACCGTGCTTTCACCCTATGAAGCCACCTACCGAACCAAGGCCATGGGTATGACGATGTCGGTTGAGCGCAAACTGGTGCCAGAGGCCTCGGGCTACCGCTTGAGCAGCGTGGGCAGCTCGTTTCTGGCCAGCCTGACCGAGATAGCACATTTT
>JAKMEU010000261.1 GCA_022425845.1 Luminiphilus sp.
CTGGAATCGTTATCCCGCTTACTGGAGTTAAAGCTGCAGGATTTTGGTGTGACCGCCGAGGTGACGGCCGTGTACCCGGGTCCCGTTGTAACGCGTTTCGAGATTCAGCCGGCCGCAGGCGTCAAGGTCTCTCGGATTTCGAATCTGGCGAAGGATTTGGCTCGATCCCTCGCCGTCATCTCGGTACGGGTGGTCGAGGTGATCCCGGGCAAGAGTGTGGTTGGAATTGAGATTCCCAACGCCGACCGACAAACCGTGAACTTCCGCGAAGTTCTCGCATCGAAAACCTTTGACGAGTCAAAATCCAGCCTGACACTGGCACTGGGCCATGATATTGCCGGCGCGCCCGTCGTCGCTGACCTTGGGAAAATGCCGCATTTGCTGGTTGCCGGTACTACGGGTTCGGGTAAGTCAGTTGGCGTGAATTGCATGTTGGTGAGCCTGTTGTACAAGAGTAGTCCGGAGCATGTCCGAATGATCCTTGTCGATCCGAAAATGCTGGAGTTATCGGTGTACGAGGGAATCCCGCACTTGCTGACGCCCGTCATTACGGACATGAAAGATGCGGCTAACGGCCTGCGCTGGTGCGTGGCGGAGATGGAGCGACGCTACAAACTCATGTCCCTGCTGGGCGTACGAAATTTGGCGGGCTATAACCGCAAAGTCAGCGATGCCATCGCCGCAGGCAGTCCTATTGATGACCCATCATGGCAGCCTGACCCGCTGTCGATGACACCCGTCGAAGAGCAGACGGCCCCCGGTCTCGAAGCACTCCCCAGCATCGTTGTAGTGATCGATGAATTCGCCGACATGATGATGATCGTGGGAAAGAAGGTGGAGGAGTTGATAGCGCGGATTGCGCAAAAAGCGCGTGCCGCAGGGATTCACCTCATACTGGCCACGCAGCGCCCCTCGGTCGACGTGATTACGGGCCTGATCAAGGCCAATATCCCGACGCGAATCGCTTTCTCAGTGAGCTCAAAGGTCGATTCCAGGACTATTCTCGATCAGGGAGGAGCGGAGCAGTTGCTCGGGTCGGGGGATATGCTTTACCTACCCGCCGGCTCCAGCGTTCCCGTTCGGGTGCATGGCGCCTTCTGCTCTGACGACGAAGTGCATCGCGTGGTGGCCGACTGGACCAAGCGAGGACAGCCTGAATACATCGAAGGCCTGCTGGATGAGGGTGGCCAGACCCCCGTCACAGCGGGTGAGCTTCAATCCGCGGCTGCTGATGATGAAGACCCGGAAGCCGATGCGCTCTATGACGAAGCGGTGCACTACGTAACCAAAAGCAGGCGCGCCTCTATATCGAGTGTTCAGCGCAAACTGCGCATTGGCTACAACCGGGCTGCCAGACTCATTGAAACCATGGAGCAGACCGGCGTTGTATCGACTATGGGTAGCAATGGGCAGCGGGAGGTGCTGGCGCCTCCACCTGCGGAGGATTGAGATTGAGCGCTTTGGTGGGGTCAAAATGGCGCTGGTGGATCATTGCGCTTCTTTGCTGTTGGTTGCTGATTGGTGTGATTCGAGAGGCCAGGGGAGCGTCGCTCTTTGGCGATATTGATGCCCTCGCAGGCACTTTCGAGCAGGCGCTGTTTAACGAAGAGGGCGAGCTCATTGGTTCCAGCTCGGGTACCTTTGCCATTCTCAGGCCCCATTTTTTCCGGTGGCATATTGAACGGCCAGGCGAACAGCTGCTGGTCGGTGACGGGTCGTTTTTTTGGCAATACGATCTTGATCTGGACACCGTGGTACGGAGGCCCCTTGAGGAGCAGATGGAATCGCCACTGGCGTTGCTTCTCGCCGATGATGAGGCCCTGAGCTCCCACTATGACGTTGTGCGTAATGGAACCGAGGTCGCGCTTCGCCCGCGCACTGATAATCCGCTGTTTCAATCAGTCACCATAGCGCTGGAAAATGAATTGCCCCGGATGCTCACGCTGATCGACCCGCTTAACCAACGAATCGAACTTCGGATAGGGCTGGAAGAGACGGCCGAATTGTCTCCCGCTGATTTTAGCTTTCTGCCACCTCCAGAGGCTGAGCTCACCATCGTCAATCCCTGACTCGGGAGGATATACGGTGCCGACATCACAAAGCGCTTTGTTCGAAGAGCCCGAACGACATGCGCCCCTGGCGTCAAGATTGCGACCCCAGAACCTCGATAGTTTCGTGGGGCAGGAGCACCTTTTGGCGGCAGGCGCACCGTTGGCGAAGGCAATTGCTGAGGGCAACCTGCATTCCTTTTTGCTCTGGGGGCCGCCAGGGGTCGGGAAAACAACCCTGGCACGACTCTGTGCCGGTACAGCCGGCGCCCAGTTTCATCCGCTTTCTGCGGTGTTATCGGGCGTTAAGGAAATCCGACAGGCCATAGATCTGGCAAGGGTAGGGCAGGGGCAGGGCCTCAGGACCGTTCTGTTCGTTGATGAGGTGCACCGCTTCAATAAAGCCCAGCAGGATGCATTTCTGCCCCATGTGGAAGATGGTACCATTACCTTTATCGGTGCCACTACGGAAAATCCGTCCTTTGAGGTGAACGCGGCCCTCCTGTCGCGTGTACGCGTCTATCGCCTGCGCTCGCTGGAACAACGGCATCTCGTCTCGATTCTCGAATATGCGCTGTCATCACAGTTTCCTGATTTGCAGTTGGAGGAGGGTATTCTCAATGCACTGGCCATCAGTGCCGACGGGGATGCACGACGTGCTCTGAGCCAGTTGGAAATTGCCAATGACCTGGCGTTTGTTTCAGAGCAGGGCGCCCGTGTTGTTAACCAGAAGGTGTTCGAGGAGATCGGGCAGGGCAGTCTCAGGCGCTTTGACAAGGGCGGTGATGCGTTTTACGACCAAATCAGTGCTTTGCATAAAAGTGTCCGGGGTTCGGACCCGGACGCCAGCCTTTACTGGTTTGCAAGAATGCTTGATGGCGGCTGCGACCCCCTGTATATCGCGCGACGGGTCGTGCGCATGGCCAGTGAGGATATCGGTAACGCGGACCCCCGGGCCCTGGAGCTTGCCCTGAACGCCTGGCAGGTACAGGAACGCCTTGGCAGTCCTGAGGGTGAACTGGCTGTTGCGCAGGCTGTGGTTTATTTGGCCTGTGCTGCAAAGAGCAACGCCGTCTATATGGCCTTCAAGGGCGCCCAGAGAGCCGTTTCCGAGTCGGGCAGTCTCGATGTTCCCGATCATCTTCGCAATGCGCCGACAGCACTGATGCGCGAACAGGGCCACGGAGAAGGGTATCGCTATGCCCACGACGAGCCCGAAGGGTATGCCGCTGGCGAGAATTACTGGCCTTCGGAAATGGGCCCTGTAAATTTCTACCGACCCGTTGACCGCGGGCTGGAGGCGCGTATCCGAGAAAAACTGGCGCACCTGCGAGCCCTGGATCTGGCTGCCCAAGACAAGGAATCACACTAATGGCGACCGTACTTTGGGTGGCGCTGGGAGGAGGGCTGGGCGCCATGGGCCGATACGGCGCAGGCGTGGTTACCCGAGCGATTGTCCCTGATCACGTGTGGCCCCTCGCCACCTTCGGTATTAATGTCGTGGGGTCCATCTGCATCGGTGTCGTTTTTGTTTTACTGGAGCGGGGCATGATTCATGAGGTCAATCGCCCTTTTCTGCTGGTGGGTCTCCTGGGCGGGTTTACGACGTTTTCGACATTCTCTCTGGAACTCATGCATATGGCGGAGCGGGGCGCATGGGGCCATGCCGCGACCTATGTCATGCTGAGTGTGTTGAGCTGTTTCATTGGCGTGTTGGCAGGAGCGCACATGGTGCGGTCTCTGACTTGAGTACCCGGAAAATTGTAAGTGAACAGGGTATGATGCGCGCGCCGTAAACGCACTGTCTTGTAGCAGGAGACAC
>JAKMEU010000271.1 GCA_022425845.1 Luminiphilus sp.
GAAATCACCGCTGACATCTGATTCTCTGCAGTCTGCCAACAGAATCGGGCTGGCAATAACAAACAATAAAAAAATAAGTGCGCGCACTGGTTTCTCCTGAGCTTACCAACTCGTTTCTGGGCCCCACCATAGCAGGGGATTGTGGTGGCATGTCAACACAAGCAGGTTTGCTGACAGGCCAGACAATCAGCGTTTTAGACCCGCAAGTTCGGCTTCCAGTTGCTTTCTGGCGGTGGCTCGCGGCTTGGCCAATCGGGCGATGCCCAGGTAGACAACAGGGGTCAGGTACAGCGTGAAAATTGCCGCCAGCCCGAGCCCGCCGAATACCACCCAGCCTACGGCCTCACGGGCTTCCGACCCCGGGCCTGAGGCGAGGATCAGCGGCAACGCGCCAATCACGGTGGATACCAGCGTCATTGCGATCGGACGAATCCGGGTGTGGGCGGCCTCGATAATCGCCTCTCTCACCGCCAGGCCCTGATCCCGAAGTTGATCGGCAAATTCCACCAGCAGGATACCGTTCTTGGCGATCAGTCCGATCAACATCACGAGGCCCACCTGGGAGTAAATGTTGAGAGAGGTGCCGGTCATGAACAGCGAAAAAATGGCGGCAGCCAGACCGAACGGCACGATGGTCATAATCACCACGGCCGAAGTGATGCTTTCAAACTGGGCGACCAGAACCAGGAAAACCACCAGTAAGGCGAAACCGTAGCTCATCAGGGTGTCTCGCGTTGCTTCATCCAGCGCAGCGGCTTCCCCGCGGGTAATGACGGAGACGTCCGCCGGCAGAACCTCTGCAGCCAGATCCATTAGGTCATCGATGGCGGTCTGAAGTGCGATGCCGGGCTGCACTTCAACATCAACCTCGATGGCTCGCCGCTGTAGCCGGCGATCGAGTTGCCCGGCGACCCCCCGCTCCGCCAGCCTGACGACGCTCGAAAGGGGGACCACCGCATTGCTGCCGGTTCGCACATACAGATTGACCAGATCGCTGGGATCATTAATTTTGTCGGCACCCGCCTCCAGCACGATGGGAACCGTCTGGTCATCCACGTTCAGGTCAACCACCCGAAACCCATCGACCATGACCCTGAGAGCCTGGGCGACGTCGTCGAGAGGGACATCGAGATCAGAAGCCCGCTCTCGATCGATCTGGACTGATAATTGGGGCTGGGACGGGTCGTAGCTGATACGGGGTCGACTCACACTCGTCAACTGTGCGCGGATCGCTTCGCTGTAGGCCCGCGCCGCTTCATACAGGCTGTCGTAGTCGGTACCCAGCAGCGCGAGACTGACTCCGCCATTGGAGGCGCCGCGGATATTCAGCGAATTACCACTGAAAATTCGGGTGGTCATTCCCGGCAGATTGCTGAACAGGGGGTTGAGTTCAGCTGCGATGGCCTGCTGCGAGCGCTCTCTCTCATTCCAGGGGACCAGTCGGGCATTGATGAAAACAATGTTGGGGTCCCAGCGACCGATAACCGTGTAGAGACTCTCGATTTCACCGTTGTCGATCAAAGGGACGAGAATATTCTCCAGCCGATCGCCCTGGCGTTCAACGTAGGCAAGGCCCACACCGTCCGGTCCGCGGGCAAAGATATTCAGTGTCCCGCGATCCTCGGGGGGCAGCAGTTCGCGATCCAACTGCCAATACAAGGTGCCCGCTGTGCCGGCTGCCGCGATACAGACCAGCAGCACAATCAGGGGAAAGCGCAGAACACCTGCCAGACTGCGTTGATAAAAGCCGACGAGCACGTTGCCAAAGGCTTCTGCGCGGCGCTGTGGGGGGTTGTGTGTGGCCAGTTTTGCCATCGCCGCCGGCACGAGACTGAGTGCGACAAAGGATGAGACAGCGACCGCGATCGCCAGCATGAGTCCAAATTCACGAAACAGGCGTCCGGCCGTGCCCGGCAGGAAGGCAATGGGGATGAATACAGCCACCAGCACAGCCGTGGTCGCTATCACGGCGAAAAAGACCCTTCGGGTGCCCACCACAGCCGCGACGCTGGAAGGGTCACCCTCGGCCCGGCGGCGCTGGACACTTTCCAGTACCACGATGGCGTCATCAACGATTAACCCCGTGGCCAGCACAAGGGCCAGAAGCGTTAGGATGTTGACGGAAAAGCCCAGTAGCCAACAGGCCGCCATGGTTCCCAGCAAGGAGATTGGAATGGCCACGGCGGGGATCAGTGTAAGTCGCATCGACCCCGAAAAGAGCCGGATCGTGGCGATCACGACCAGGATGGCAATTCCCAGCGTAAGCAACACTTCGCGGACAGCCCCGCGAATAAACACAGCGTTGTCGGAAATGACTGACAGCCTGAGATCGGGGAATCGGGCATTGACCTCTTCAATGGCTGTCCTGACTCCCTCGGAAATTTCAATGGTGTTGGAGCCTGCCTGGCGGACAACGCCGATGCCCACAACACGTTCACCGTCGAGACGCACAATGCTGCTGGCGTCGGCGGGTGAGAACGTGACGGTGGCGACATCGCCGATCCGGATGCCGTCGCGTATGACCAGCGACTCTATATCCCGCTCCCGGGTAACGGCGGCATCTGCCCTGACCAGCAGCTGTTGCTCCCCGGCACGAAAGCTTCCGGCAGGTACGTCGAGGGGGGCGCCCCTCAGGACGTCCGCCACGTCGGTCACGGTGAGGCTATAACTGGTGAGTCGCAAGGGGTCCAGAATGACCCGAAGGACCCGTTCCCGCGCGCCGAAGAGCGGTACGTCGGCGACGCCGGGTAGGGAGACAAAACGAGGGACAATATCCTGCTCTATGCGACGGGCCAGCGCCTCTTCATTCAGTTTGTCGCTCTTGACGGCGATTCGGACGATCTCATCGCCTTGCTGGTCTGCCTTGAAAACCGATAGCGCTTCGATCGCATCGGGAAGGTCGCGCTCCACGCGGCTGACGGCCTCTCGGACGTCAGAGGCGGCTTTGTCCACACTGGTCCCGGGTCGAAATTCGACCCAGATTCGGGTGTTGTTCTCCTCACTCGATGAATTGATCTCCTGAACACCTGTCACCCGCGCCACGGCACCTTCCAAAAGTCGGGTGACCTCGGTATCCATCGTTTCGGGAGATGCCCCGGGGAGTTGCGCGCGCACTGTGACCAGAGGCCGATCGACGTTGGGCAGTTCCCGCACTTCGATTGCCATGACGGCGGCAATGCCGGCAATGGCTATCAGCAGGTTCAGGACGAGGGTGAGCAGGGGACGTTTAACCCCGAGTTCAGGCAGCCCTCCTGTGGTACCTAGCCCCGGTATTTCAGCCATTGTCGCGGCGGGCCTCTACCGGCTGTGTCTCTGCCGCGGTTCGTGCTGCCGGGTCATCACCCAGCACGGGGTTGAGATCCCTCAGACTTGCGCCGGCACGCACGGCCTGCACACCCTCGGTAATCACCCGCGTGCCCAGGGGGATGTCCGCCTCTATCAGGATCTCTCCCGAGCGTCTTTTCACCAGCTGTACGTCACGCCGTGCCGCTTTGCCATCTTCTTCAATCCAGATGTAGGCGCCATCCGCGCCCCACTGTACCGCCACGTCGGGAACGGACCGGAAAATGCCGCGCTCCGCCCTGACACTGATTTCAAAGGCCATTCCCGGTCGGTATCTGTCGGTTGTGTTGTTGATCGCTGCTCGCGCAGTAAAAGCCCGGGATGTCGGGTCGATACGAGAATCCACGGCAATGATTTCTCCCCGCAGGGGTTGGTCCGCGCCGTCCCAGAGCCTGACATCCACCGGTGTCCCAGTTCGAATTTTACTGACATAGACCTCGGGCACAGCAAAATTCACCAGCAGCTGACTTCGATCATCGAGCGTCGTGACCTGAGTTCCTGAGTCAATTCGATCACCGGAGTCGATTTCAGTGATCCCCACCACGCCGGAAAAGGGCGCTCGTATAAAGCGTCGGTCAAGGGCTACTCGTGCCTGATCGAGGGTGATTTCCGCCGTGTCAGCCGCGGCAATTGCAGCATCAATCTGGCTTTGCGGAAGATTGGCGTCCTGCTGGTTCACCTGCTTGTAGCGACGCACCAACCGTTCTGCGTCGGCCAACTGAACCTCAGCGAGCTTGACCGCAAGAAGTTCATCACGATTGTCGAGTTCAAGCAGAGTATCGCCGGCCTCGACGGTCATATTGGCGGTGAAGTGGACGGCCCTTACGATACCCGCGGCCTCGGGATACAACACGACGCTGTGCAGTGCTCTTGCAGTACCCACAGCCTGTATGGTTTCAATCAGCGGTTGCTCGGTAATCGCCTCAGTGACCACTGTTGTGGCCCCTGACGGCCTTCGTCCACCGGAGTCGCTGCTGTTTTCACTGCTACAGCCGCTCAGCAGGACAGCTGCACCCAGGCTCAGCCACAGGGTGACCGGGACCAATCTGGCATGCAGGGCGTGTCGGTGCTTGTGGGGGTGAGGCAACATAGGATCTCTGGTGTCCGGCGTCTGAGAAATACGCAACTCCAGCGTATGGGGATCGCAATTTAATGTCCCGGCAGTTTAACCGAGGGCCGTGGCGCTGTGCTCGATTCTTTTGGGAGTTTGTCGTGCCCCCTCTGGGCTCAATACCGCCGCTATTCCGCGATTGGGCTGAGTCGGATGGGTGTTGTCGACGTTGGTTTGCTTCGTCAGGGGGTGGCGCTTTCGTAACCGGGCAGGATGACCTCGATGAGCCTGGGTCCCCGTGTGGTCATGGCCGTCGCGAAGAGGGCATCGAAATCCGCTACGGTTTCCGCCCGATGAGCTTCCATGCCCATGCCGACTGCAATGCTGACCCAATCGATGGTCGGATTGCCCAGATCCAGCAGGGATTTTGCCTTCTCTGTTGGATGGGTAATACCCACACGCTCCATCTCAATGTTCAGGATCGCATAAGAGCTGTTGTTGAGGAGCACGACGGTGACGTCCAGGTTTTCCCGAACCATCGTCCACAGGGATTGCACGGTGTACATCGCTGAGCCATCGGCCTGCAGCGCCAGCACCTTGCGATCCGGGCAGGCTACAGCGGCACCGATGGCCAGGGGCAGTCCCTGACCGATGGCGCCCCCAGTTAGCATCAGCCAGTCATGGGGTGCGGCATAGCCCGTCAGAACGAAGGCTCCCATACTGTTGGTGGCGCCTTCATCGGACACGATGGCCTGCTCTGGCAAGTGGTTGGCTATCACTTTACCCATTTCGAACATATTCATGGGGCCCTGTTCGAGATCATGGGTAACACCGCTCTGCAGGACGGTGGGTGCCTCGGGTGCATCCAGTGCGTCTGCGAGTCGTGTCAGGGCATCGAGCGCATGGGTTCTCACATCGGCCGGTGTCCGGATTTGGGCCTTCTGGGGTGCCAGGAAACTGGGTTTTCCGGGGTAAGCAAAGAACGAGACCGGCGCTTTTGAGCCGACAATGACAAGGGCGTCGAGATCCTGAAGGAATTCGGCTGCCTGCTCACCAAAGTAGGGAAGCCGTTCCACGGGGACACGCCCGATACCCCTTTGCAGACGTGCGCAGAAGGTCTCGCAGATGAGTCGAGCGCCGGTTGCCGCCGCGATGCGGCCTGCCTGCCAGAGCGCGTCGGCCCGCAGCGCCCTGCCGCCAAGAAATAGGGCGGTCGCCGTTCCCTGCCGAAGCGCGGTGGCGGCTTCACTGATATCAGTCTCGGTAGCCAGCGGCGTGTCGGCGGGTTGTGCAGTGACGGCTCGAGGTGTCGCTTCGCTCCAGGCGTGGTCGGCGGGGGCAATAAAACTGGCCACCTGGCCGGGGTATACCCCGGCTGCTTCCCAGCCCGCCAGGCCGGTTTCAGCCAGCTGATCAGGGCTCTGGGAAGTGCCAATCCAGTCGGAAACTGGGGCGGCGAAGCCTTTGATGTCCGAGGTGAGGGGTGCATCGTATTCGCGATGGTAAGTGGCGTGGTCGCCAATCATGTTGAGCACCGGTGACTGTGCGCGGCGGGCGTTGTGTAGATTGGCTGAACCGTTGCCAAACCCGGGCCCCAGATGAAGCAGTGTCAGTGCGGGTTTGTCTGCCATGCGGCCGTAACCATCGGCAGCGCCTGTGACGACACCCTCGAATAGGCCGAGAATCGCGCGCATTCGGGGCTCGGCATCCACGGCGGCTACCAACTGCATTTCGGAAGTGCCCGGGTTTGCGAAACATACCTCGACGCCGACATCTGCCAGCGCCTTTATCAATCCGTCCGCTCCCGTCACCCTACTGCTCTCCTGTCATTTTGGTGGGCGTAGAGTAGCACCTGAAGACGTTCAATTTTGAGTTTCGCTCGGGTTTGTACAGCTTGAATTTGAACTTGGCGTATGTTTTTCTACGCCGCGGTGAAGCGACCCCAAGATGATGAATTCCCGGATGCGACTGAGTCCTTCGGAATCCCCGTCAATTTGAGTTGCCCAACGCGGGCCCATGGCCTGCCAGTGCCGGTGTTCGCCCTGGAGGTCTTTTCACCTCCAAGCGTGTGTCAATGCGTGGGATATAGAGCGCTAGAATCACCACTGTTATCGGCCGAGACAAGGCCAGTTATCCACGGTCTATTGAGAGTGAACTGATGATTCCCAGAACCCTTTTTGACAGCGAGCATGAGCAGTTTCGCGAGTCGTTTCGACGCTTCTTGGAAGCAGAGGCGGTACCGCATTACGACCAGTGGGAGAAAGATGGTGAGATTGACCGTGCACTCTGGACCAAGGCCGGTGCTCAGGGTTATCTCTGCCCCACAGTGTCCGAGGCGTATGGCGGGGCGGGTGCGGATTACCGCTACAACGTTATCGTAGGCGAGGAGCTATCTGATCTGGGCATGGCCGGGGTGGGCTTCATTCTGCACTCCGATATTGTCGTGCCCTACATTGAAAACGTCGGTAACGAGGCCCAGAAACAGAAATTCCTGCCTAGATGTATCTCTGGAGAAATTGTCACCGCGATTGCAATGACGGAACCGGGCACGGGGTCTGACCTTCAGGGTATTCGTACATCGGCGGTCGACTGCGGTGATCACTACCTGCTGAACGGTGCCAAGACATTTATCAGCTGTGGCCAGCAGGCCGATGTGGTCATTGTCGTGTGTCGAACGAACAGCGACCCCAAGGCCGGTGCCAAGGCCTTCAGCCTTCTCATGGTGGAGAGGGGTATGCCGGGCTTTGAGCGTGGCCGCAATCTGGACAAGGTGGGCCAAAAGGCAGCAGACACATCAGAGCTGTTTTTCAATGACGTTAAAGTGCCAAAAGAAAATCTGTTGGGAGAGGAGGGCATGGGTTTCATGTACCTGATGCAGGAACTTCCCCAAGAGCGCCTGAGTATTGCAACCTCTGCTGTTGCCGCTACAGAGTCTGCCCTGGCGATGACCGTTGAGTACGTTAAAGGCCGCAATGCCTTTGGCAAGCGCATTGCTGATTTTCAGCACACGCAGTTTTCCCTTGCGCAACTTGATGCCGAAGTAACAGCGATGCGCGCCTTTGTCGATCGCTGTGCTGAATTGCATCTGACCAAGCAGCTGACCGCCGTCGATGCATCGAAGGCCAAACTGCTGGCCACTGAACTCCAGTGCAAAGTTGTCGATGAGTGTGTGCAAATGCACGGTGGCTACGGCTACATGACGGAATATCCGATTGCTCGGGCTTATGCCGATGCACGGGTTCAGCGCATTTATGGTGGCACCAGCGAAATCATGAAACTCATCATCGGCCGCGACCTGCTCGCAGCATAATGTCGGGACAGCACCCCCACACGTTTGTCGGGGCGATCCATAACGAGGAGTAGAGCATGTCACAGGGCCCTCTGGCGGGAGTGAAAGTTGTAGAACTGGCAGGCATTGGTCCGGGCCCATGCGCGGGCATGATGCTGGCTGATATGGGTGCCGATGTAACGGTTATTGAACGGCGTTCGCCCAATGCCAACTCTGCCCCTACGAGCCAGCAGATGGCGTCCCACACTTTTTATAATCGTGGCAAGCGTTCCATTGCGGTTGATCTTAAGAATCCTGAAGCGACTGAATTGGTGCTCAAGCTGGTTGAGAGCAGTGACTTGCTGATTGAAGGTTTCCGGCCGGGGGTTATGGAGCGATTGGGGTTGGGTCCCGATACCTGCCTCGCCCGAAATCCACGCCTTGTATTTGGTCGAATGACCGGATGGGGGCAGAGCGGCCCGCTGGCCCATGCCGCTGGGCACGACCCAAACTACATCGCCTTAAGTGGCGCACTCTGGCCTGGCGGTAGTGCGGACCGTGTGCCCTCGGCGCCCCTGACCTTAGTCGGTGATGTGGGCGGTGGCACGATGATTCTTCTTTTCGGCCTGCTCAGTGGCTTGATTCACGCCCGACAGACGGGTGAAGGACAGGTTGTGGATACCGCCATCACCGATGGCTCAGCCTACATCTCGTCGCTCCTTCGCATGATGCACAACACGGGACAGATCAGTGATGAGCCGGGTTCTGGATGGGCCGATTTTGGATCGCCTTGGAATGATACCTACGCCTGCTCGGATGGTGGGTTCATTACGGTCTGTCCGCTGGAGCCGCAGTTCTATGCGGAACTCATGGCGCGATTGGGTCTGGAAAGCGATCCCCTGTTTGCCGACCAATGGGATAAATCCAAATGGCCGGAAGCCAAAATGCGTATCGCCGAAATATTCCGCGGCAAGAGCCGTGACGAGTGGTGCGATTTGCTGGAGGGCACCGATGTTTGTTTCGCCCCGGTGCTTAATATGACGGAGTCAGTCAATCACCCACACAACGTCGCTCGGGAAACGTTTGTAACCCGTGATGGTGTTGTCCAACCCGCGCCGGCACCCAGGTTCAGCAGAACACAACCTTCCGTGGGGGCCTGCCCCGTTCCCGGACAGCATACCGATGAAATTGTCACCGCCCTGGGGCTTGATCCGGCGGTATTGGCTGCCAGTGGCGTAATCTAGGGCGCAGAATGCGGTCTCTGGCCTGGTCAGAGCGTGGTGCGCATGTCGCCCAGGAAGTCCAGCTTGCCAAGGGGTACGCCCAAATGCCGCAATATGACGTAAGTCGTCGTGGCGTGAAAGTGGACGTTGGGCAGTGAAAAGCTCATGAGAAAGCTTTCGCTGGTGAAGGGTATCTGCAACTTGCCGGCACGGAACATCAGGTCGCGCCCGGCCAGTGCATTGATGCTGTCTCGGTCCTGGCTTGCCAGATAGGCGTGGGCTTCCGACAGCAATTCGGACATTTTTTCCCAGGTTATGTCGTTGATCTTGGGTGGCGGCTCAAACAGCCCGGCCTTCATTCCCTCGAGGGCACCCATGGAGTGGTGCCAGACCGAAATAATCTGGAAACTGAGCGGCAGCATGTCCTCTCGCAGTCGAAAATCCAGAGTCTCGTTGAGATCAAACAGTCCGTCGGCCGCGGCCTGTTCAGCCTGCTGGAGGATATTGCTCACTGCTTTGACAGTTTGTAGATAGGATCCGACGCTGGCGTCGTATAGGCTTATGGACATGATCAAAGCTCCCTGAGTGACTGGCGATCGCGATGGTAACAAGAGTATAGACGGAGAAACGTATGGAAGCCGCAACAGACCTGAGTGAACACGGCCATTACCCCCGGCTTTTTGCTCCGCTCGACCTGGGTTTCACGACCCTGAGAAATCGCTGCATCATGGGTTCGATGCACACCGGACTGGAGGAGATGCCAGACGGCTTTGACCGAATGGCAGCGTTTTATGCCGAGCGGGCTGCTGGTGGCGTTGGGATGATCATCACAGGTGGTATTTCACCCAATGAAGAGGGGGGCATCGTCGTCCGGGATGAGCAGGGAAATCCCGCCTTCTCGGCCTCCAAGCTCAACAATGAAGAAGAGGCTGCAGGACACCGCCGGGTCACCGATGCGGTCCATGCCGCCGCCCCTGATGCCAAGATTTGCATGCAGATATTGCACATGGGCCCCTTGGCTTACAACGAGCAGTTGGTTGCGCCCTCTGCTATTCGTTCAAGAATAGGGGCTTACACGCCCAATGAGCTGGACGAGGCTGGTATCGAGAAGCAGATTGCCGACCACGCGCAATGTGCGCGTCTGGCGCAACAGGCGGGCTACGATGGCGTTGAGATCATTGGTTCTGCAGGCTACCTGCTGTCGACTTTTCTGGTGGAGAAGACCAATCAGCGAACTGACCAGTGGGGAGGGTGTTATGAGAATCGGATGCGCTTCCCCCTCGAGGTGGTGCGTAGAGTGCGGGAAGCCGTCGGCAATGACTTTATTGTCATATTCCGCATAGCCGCCATGGACATGTTGCAGGGAGGAATGAGTTGGGAGGAGGTCGCCCTGTTGTCCCGGGAGTTGGAACGCGCGGGGGTCAGCATCATATCGACCCATTTCACCTGGCACGAATCACAGGTGCCAACCATCGCGACGATGGTCCCCAGAGCCGCTTTCACCGGCGTGACCCACCGGGTCCGGAGTGAAGTCGCAATCCCTGTAATCACGTCAAACCGCATCAACACGCCGGAGGTGGCGGAGGCCGTTTTGGGCCAGGGTGACGCGGATCTGGTGTCTATGGCCCGTCCAATGCTGGCGGACAGCCAGTTCATGCGAAAAGCCAATGAGGGGCGGGCAGATGAAATCAATACCTGTATTGCGTGCAACCAGGCGTGTCTGGACCACACCTTTAATTTCAAAACCACTTCGTGTCTTGTCAACCCGAGAGCCTGCCACGAAACCCTGCTGAACTACGACCCCACCGACAGTCCAAAGTCGATTGCCGTTGTCGGCGCGGGGCCCGCAGGGCTCGCCTACGCCACGGTTGCAGCGGAGCGTGGTCATCGCGTAACGCTGTTTGATGCGGCGGCGGAAATTGGCGGGCAGTTCAACCTGGCCAAGCAAGTTCCGGGCAAGGAGGAATTCCACGAGACGTTGCGCTATTACAGGAAGCAACTTGAGAAATTGGGCGTGGATGTGCAACTCGACACGCGGGTCGATGCGGGTACGATCGCGGCGGGGAGCTTTGAACACACCATTGTTGCCACTGGTATTACACCGCGACAGCCCGATATCCCGGGTATTGATCATCCCATGGTGATGAGCTACATCGATGCTATTAACGGGACGCGGCCCGTGGGGAAGAAAGTGGCGGTCGTCGGTGCAGGTGGTATTGGTTTTGACGTGACCGACACGATTACCCATGAGGGTCCTTCCGCGGCTCTCGACATCGGGGTCTTTGCCAAGGAGTGGGGCGTCGACTTCGAAAATCATCCGCGCGGTGGCGTGACAGGCGTTGAACCCGTTGTGGCGCGCGCAGATCGTGAAGTCTGGCTGATGCAGCGCAAAGAGACCAAAGTGGGACGCGGTTTGGGCAAGACTACCGGTTGGACCCATCGGCTTACGCTGGGTCGTCGCGGGGTCAATATGTTGAACAGCGTTGACTACGTTCGCATAGATGACCAAGGCCTACATGTTCTCATTGCGGGCCAGCCCCGTACCCTTGAGGTGGATACGGTGATCGTTTGTGCCGGTCAGGAGCCGCTGCGCGCCCTGCATGACGAACTTCAGGCACTGGGCCTATCTTCGGAACTTGTCGGCGGGGCTGAAGAGGCGCGGGAGCTCGACGCCAAGGAAGCGATCAACCAGGCCAGCTGGCGCGCAGCCATGATTTGAGTCGGCTCCCAGACCCATGGTGGTCCCAACAGTATTCGCGCGAATCCTGCTCTGATTACGGTTTAAAGGTCAGTTTGCTCAGGCTCAGTCGCCGGCCAGGCGCCCATCCCGGTCGCCCCCACTGCTGACGCTGTAGCGACTTTCCACCAGGGGTGCCCGGTCTTTATGCCTGAACAGCGCCGGGTGCATGATCTCATTGGAGAAATCCTCGGCCTGATCGTGATAGTGCGGATGTTCCGGGTCATCAAAGTGGTTGCCGTACTGGTGGATGCCTCGAATGTGCTGTTCGCCATTGACGTCCCACCGCACGAGATAATAGAGCCCGTCACCCCCGGTGACCCTATGAAAAGTCTTATCGTCGCCGGGGCCTGCGTACGCCGCTCGCAGGGTATCCGGGCCACCGGCCATGGGGTAATGGGCTTCGCCTCGCCCGTGGCGGTTGAACTCGCCCCAGGTCGGTCGCAGTCTGCCGGTCATGGCCGTAATGCGCTCTACACAGGTTGCCAGGGTCTCCCGGGCGTCTGGAATGGATGTACCGTTACTCTCACTCAACCATTCAGCAGAGAGAATGCAGACAGCCAGTGGTGCGTCGCGATTTTCCTTGTCAGTCGCCCTGTTCCATTGCCGCAAAATCCGCTGGGCTTCCTGCGCTTCGGGATCGCTGAGCTGCAACGCTGCCACCGACCGTAAAAAGTCCATGCCGCGGTAATTCTCGGAGTAAACGTGATCGTGCTTGATGGCGAGTAAATCCTGCGGAGAAACCTGTTCATGCTGGGCAAAAAGTTCGAGCCCCCGGACTGCCCGGTTGGTCATTCGTGTCTGCCAGCCCGCGTTGCTGGCCACGCCGGCGGGGTCGGGATTGCTGCCCGGCGCAGAAATCGCAAAGGGTGACTGGTTGGTGCTCAACACGAAGCCGGATGGTGGATTTGTGACCTGGGGCAGCAGGTTTGTGGGGTAGAAGTCATGCCAGATCAGATCTGAGCGGTCCCCGGGCAAGTATTGCGTCCAATCCCAGCCGGTGACGCGTTTGGGCAGCTGCGCATTGTGAATGAAATGGATGTTCCCCGAGGCACCGGCAAAGACGAAATTGAAGCTTTGGATGCGGTTCATGGCCATGGCGTTTTGCCACGCGGTAAAACTTCTCGCGCGATTCATAGCCAGCCACTGTTCAACCTGTCGCAGTTCGCCCATACCGGCGTACCGGACGGCATAGGTGCCATGCTCTGTTTTCAAAACCGGACCGTGCACGGAGCGATAAACCGTCTCAGTGACCGACCAGGGAATGAAACCCCAGATCAAAACATCGATCTCCACTTCCTTTTTCTCCAGTTCCCGCCACTCGCCGTCCAATCGGTACCGGTCTGGATTGTCGGGATCTATATCGAGAACATACACATCGACAAGGTCTGGCTTGTTCACCGTGGCTGCCCAGGCTGTTTGTGGGGTGAAGCCTACTGCGATAGCCGGCGCACCCGGGAAGAGGCCTCCCATTACGTTGAGGCCCTCATTCGATTGCAGGTGGGCTTCATACCAGGCCACGGGCCCCGTGAGCGGCTGATGGGAGTTAATCACGAGCATGGTGGAGCCATCCGAGCTGCGGCTGGGCCCAACGGCTATGGCGTTGGAGCCTACTGGGTGCTGATCCAGGGTGACACTGCCAGGCGTCGCGACGGGCCTCGCACGCGTCTCCGCCAACAATTCGGAGACCGTGCTTTCGAAGCCGTAAAAGAGAATATGGCGCAGCATATGACCTGCTATGACGTCCTTCCCTGTGAGGGGCAGTAAATCGAGTTCGACCTCTTCCGGGTGTTCCCGGGCGTATTGGGTTATCCCCGCTGCGTAAGCCTCGACGTAGTCCCGGGTCGCGGGCTGAAGGTCGCTTTCATAGCGCAGGTCGAGGTCTTCCCATAAACCCAGCCAGTGCACCAGATAATCCTGTTTGGCGGCGTCAGGGCCGAAGACGCTACCCGCCGTTCCGCGGTAGTACGGGATTGTGTCCTGTATGACGCGCCAGGTGTCTTCGGCCATGGCGTATCCAAGCCCAAACGCAGTGTCCGCATCGGTCTCCCCCATGATGTGGGGCACGCCCCAGATATCTCGCTCAATCTCTGCCTGCCAGGCCGTCGCTGGCTCGGACGCAACGGTCAGCTGGCATATCAACACGAGCGCTACCAACGTTCTGGGCATGAAAACTCTCCAAAGCTTAGGGGGTTGAGTTGAGATGTTGGACTGGAACAAATGGGTTCGTCCGCTGTCAAGTCCTGTCCGGTCCTGAGTAAAGCGCACAGCCCCGGAAACAGGACCTGCTGGGCAGCTGCCCGCCCGCCAGGGGATCGTATTGCGACCGCTTAATTCGTGAATCCTTTGCTCCTGAACTTCGCAGCATTCCCTTATAGTAGGAACAGCGGCGGCGTCTGCGCCACCCCTGACTTGTAAATACCGGAACGTCGTTACTGTGGATCTCATTCAACTGGCGGTGCCTTTTTTTATTTTTGCGATGGCCGCGGAGCTTGTCTTCGGGATCCTTATCGGCCGTAACACCTATCGGTTGAATGATGCGTTTAGCAGCTTGATGCTGGGCATACTGAGCCAGGGGCGCAAGTTTATTATGCTGGGCGTCGGGGGCCTGGTTTACGCCTGGGCGGCGGGGGCGACAACAATCCCCCAATGGGATACCGGCACGCCACTGGCCTGGCTCGCCGCGTTTGTTTTGTATGACCTCTGTTA
>JAKMEU010000276.1 GCA_022425845.1 Luminiphilus sp.
GGACACAACCACCTCTGAGTCGGCAGGAACCGCAAGCACGGCAGCGTCATCACCGACCCCAAGTGTAACCTGGGGTGCCGCACCAAAAAGCGCGAGGTACCGCTGAATAAGCTGGAATTCCCTACCCATACCGGGCCCTCAATCAGGCCTCTGCGGTGATTTCAATCTGCCGGTATTGGCGAGCCAACCTGTCGAGGACACCATTGACGTAACGGTAGCTGTCAGTGGCACCAAACTTTTTTGCCAATGCGACAGCCTCATTGATGACCACCTTGTAGGGCACATCAATGCGCTCCCTGAGCTCGAAAGCGCCCAGGCGAAGCAGCGCGCGCTCCACGGGATCGAGCTCGTCCAGCGGCCGGTCGATCAGATCAGCATAACTCCCATCCAACGCCTCGGCCTGCTGCACCACGCCGGTCAGCAGCGCGCGGTAATATTCATCGTCAACATGGGTAAAGTCGTTATCAATCCTGAACTCCGCTTCGATCTCGGTTAGATCAGCACGGGTCATTGACCACTGATACAACCCCTGCAGAGCGTAGTGTCTAGCCCGTCTTCGTTGCGCCGCCAGTGTATTGACCGATGTCATCGTGTCAGGCGTCCAGTGCCGCACCCAGGCTGACCATTTCGAGGGCGCTAAGCGCCGCTTCCGCCCCCTTGTTTCCTGCTTTGGTACCCGCTCGCTCCACCGCCTGCTCTATCGAGTCGACCGTCAGCACGCCAAAAGCAATGGGCTTTCCGGATTCCATCTGCACCTGCGCCAGGCCCTTGGTGCATTCACCGGCCACGTACTCAAAATGCGGCGTGCCGCCTCGTATAACGGCACCCAAAGCGATGATGGCATCACAGTCATCCCGCTGGGCAATCCTTTGGCAGGCCACAGGAATTTCAAAAGCACCGGGCACTCTCACGATGTGCATCTGCTCATCGGCGATACCGTGCCTGCGCAGCGCGTCGATTGCCCCCTCAAGGAGATGTTCCACGACAAAGCTGTTCCACCGTGCCACAACCAACACGTAGCGACCCGGGTTGGGACCCAGCGTACCTTCGGTGGTGCGAATTCCATGGCTACTCATTTTGCTCTCCTCAACATTCCTGCGTCTTACCGGGGGGCGACAAAATTCACCACCTCCAGTCCAAATCCCGCCAGCGCATTGTACTTCAGCGGTGCGCCTAACAGTTCAATTCTGCCAACCCCAAGATCATTAAGAATCTGGGCCCCCAAACCTATCAAGGCATAACCCGCCTGCGTTGTGGGACTTTCTGCAACCGGCAGACCCAGTAGCCGGTCAACACTGGCCAGCAACTCCTCGGGTGTCTCGGGTCGGGAAATCAGCACCAGAACGCCGCGTTCCGATGCAGCGATCTCCGCGAGACTGCTGTCGAAGCGCCAGGTGGGGCGCCCCTCAAGGGTCGTTCCTACCAGATCGCGCAACGCCGAGGTCACGTGCACCCTGACAACGCTAATCTCGTCCTTCTCGATCGCGCCATGACTCAAGGCAATGTGCAGCGACCCCTGGTTGATATCGCGGTATATCGTCAGGTCAAACTCGCCGTGACGGGTTTGCACCCTACCCTGACGCACGGACTCGATGGTGCGCTCGGTTGTCAGTCTGTGGTCAATCAGTTCAGAGACCCTGCCAACGGGCAGGTCATGAGTCCGGGCGAAACGTTCCAGAGCATCCCCACGCGCCATATTGCCGGATTCATCCAGAACCTCGGTGAAAACCGCGGCGGGAAACAGCCCCGCCAATTGCGCCAGATCAGTGGTCGCCTCCGCCCTGTCCACACGGGTCAGCAAACCACCGTCTGCAGCGGCGATTGGAAAGATATGCCCGGGCTGGACCAGGTCGGCCGCCACCGTCTGGGGCGCGACCGCAACACGCACAGTATGCGCCCTGTCCTTTGCTGAGATCCCCGTTTCTATACCTTCTGCAGCCTCAATGGACAGGGTAAAGGGCGCGCTTTCACCCTGCCCTTCCACCATCTGGGGTAAATGCAGGAAATCACAGCGCTCCCGAGTCAGGCCCAGACAAATGAGTCCGCGCGCCTGACGCGCCATAAACGTGATGTGCTGAGCCTCGCACAGTTCTGCTGCCACGGTAACGATCCCGGTAACACCACCGTCACTGTCCTCAAGCAGCAGGAGCACCATGTGTCCGTGGCGCAGGTCGCTGACAAGATCTGCAGGGTCACGAAAGTTGAGCGCGTCAGTCATGGACAAACCCCGATGCACGCAGGGTATCCAGGGAAACCCCCTCAGCGCTGGCAGCCGCATCCCCCTGAAGTAGACGTTCCAGATAACGGGCGATCACATCAACCTCCAGATTGACTCGGGTTCCTTCGCCATACTCTCCAAACACCGTCTCTTCGAATGTTTGCGGAATAATATTGAGCTCAAATTCCTGCCCATGTACCGCGTTGACCGTGAGGCTGGTGCCGTCGACAGTGATGCTACCTTTATGGGCAATATAGCGAGCGAGCTCCGCCGGCGCCGACATGACGTAGCGCCATGAACGCGCATCCCGAGCGACAGAGCGGACGGTCCCAACACCATCAACATGGCCACTGACGATGTGGCCACCCAGGCGAGATGTGGGGGTCAGCGACTTTTCCAGATTGACTCGATCACCCGGCTTGCGGTCCCCCAATGTCGTGAGGTTCAGGGACTCGATGGAGACGTCTGCCCAATATCCATCGCCGGGCAGTCCCGTGACGGTGAGGCACACACCCGAGGTGGCAATACTGTCACCGAGCTGGACATCGGCAAGGTCGAGCTTGCCCGTAAGAATTCGCAGGCGCAGGTCGCCCCCCTGGGGCTCCATCGCCGCGATCTCACCAATAGCCTGGATAATTCCTGTGAACACGCTCTAATTTCCTGGTTGCAAGGACGCAATGATACGCAGATCGGCGCCGAGGCGACTTACTGATACGTAGGCCAATTGGATGCCCTCGGCAAGTTCGTCAATGACGAGGTCCAACAGGGGTTGTGCGGTTTTCCCCAGCAGGCAGGGCGCCTGGTAAATCACCATCTCATCGACAAGGCCCGATCGAACAAACGCACCCGCCAGCGTCTGGCC
>JAKMEU010000297.1 GCA_022425845.1 Luminiphilus sp.
AGGACAGCGTCGCCAAGACGCAGCACCTTGCCCACCAAGGCCTGCTCCGGATAGGCACCGTTGCCTTCCGGAAAGTCCAGAAGCAGGTTGGGCCTGAAGCGTCTTACATCAAACTTACTGTTGGGTGCTGCGGCCGTGAGGGTCGCCAACGACTGCCGACTCATCAGCATGAGCGGAAAGGCATCGAAATAGGTTCCCGGGGGAGACTCGAATTCCAGCAACTCGGCGAATTCAGAGAGATCCGGGAGAGGTTCACCCGGCAGGCGACCAAATACCGTTCGCAGCTCTTGCTCGAAATCGTCATTATCGGGAGCACCACGTCGATAATGCTCAACATTTTCGGCGGGGAGGATGGGCCACAGCGTCACCGGGTGGTCAAGCTTTACGGACAACCACTGGTTGACGTCCTGGGCACTGGCCGCGCAGGATTCCCCATCTGGAGCGGTGATCAGCGGCGCTGCATCATCCATGTGACGCGCCTGGAAGCGCATCAGCTGCGGTATCTGCTTGGCACCCCGAATCCCGCCCCGCTTCTCGTCACGGGTGGCCCAGGCTCGATCTCCCGGAATGCCCTTTTCCCCAAGGAACGTCGATGGAAGGATCTCACCCAACATGGATTTCACGGGATAACGACGGATCTCAATTAACTCAGGTGCGCTCATTACGCCAGCCTCGTAACACTCTGGACCCACTGTAGCCGCAACAGGCGCGGGGTGTACACCCGCGTATTGAAAGGAAAAAAGCAACACAAACGCGCGGGCGCTGGGCATCACAATGCTGACCCTGCCACGCTAATTTTTCAGCAGCTGTACCTTGAATTTGCGACCTTTTATTTTACCGTCGCTGAGGCACTGTAGCGCCCTGCCCGAACAGCCACGCTCAATCGCGACGTAGGCCGCATAGTCTGTAACATCGATCTTGCCTACCGCTCCCCCGGTGACACCTTCTTCTCTCGTTAAGGCACCCAGGATATCCCCCGGCCTCACTTTGTCCTTGCGGCCTCCCGCGATGCGAAGGGTCACGTAACGCGGTGCCGGCAATGGCGCCTGACCGGCGGTCAAGGTGTCCAGGGGTTCACAAGACAACGGTGCCTTCTGATCGTCGGCCAGTCGTTCAAGTCTGAAACGCTCTGATGCCGCGAGTAACGTCACGGCCAGACCCTGCTTACCTGCCCTCCCCGTACGCCCGATACGATGAAGATAAGTTTCAGGGTCATGTGGAATGTCACTATTAACGACAGCTGCCAGATCGGCGATATCCAGCCCACGCGCCGCAACATCGGTGGCCACCAGAACGCGACAACTCTGCTGGCGAAACTGGATCAGAACCCGGTCGCGATCCCGCTGCTCAAGATCACCATGAAGAGCCAGCGCCGCTATCCCCGAACGCCTCAACCGGGCAGCCACGTCTCTCACGGCATCTTTGGTATTGCAGAAAACCACCGCATTGTCTGGCTGGAAATACCGCAGTAGCCTCTCCACGCTCTCGGGCTTCGACTCTTTATGACAAATAAAAAATCGCTGCTCGATCAAAGGGCTGTCAGACGCGTCTTCGACTTTTATTCGAGCCGGTGAGCGCTGGAACTGCCCACTAAGCTTTCGAATATCATCGGGGTAGGTGGCGGAGAAAAAGAGTGTTTGGCGCGCCGCTGGCGTGTGACCAATGATGTGGCTCATATCGTCGATGAAGCCCATGTCAAGCATTCGGTCGGCTTCGTCAAGCACCAGGGTGCTTATACGCTCCAGCGATAGCGTCTGTTTCCGGAGGTGGTCCCTGATGCGTCCTGGCGTCCCCACGATGACGTGCCCGCCGTGCTCGAGCGAACCTATTTGCGCCCCAATCGACTGGCCGCCGCACAACACCACAACCTTTATATTGGGCTGATACCGCGCCAAACGGCGGATCTCCTGCGCCACCTGCGTTGCCAACTCACGGGTGGGACACAGAATCAGTCCCTGCGCCCCAAAATCCCTGGGGTTTATTTTGTTAAGGAGTGGTAATCCAAAAGCAAGCGTCTTGCCGCTGCCGGTTTTAGCCTGACCAATGAGATCGCCCCCCGCGAGGGCCACGGGCAGCGCCGCTGCCTGTATGTCCGTCATGGTCTCGAAGCCCAGCGTGCGCAGGTTCTGCAACTGGGCGGTAGACAGCTTCAAACTCTCGAAGCGCTGTTGCGTCATGCCTGTGGCTCATCAGCGCTGTGAATACGCGCCTGGCGCTCTTCCTCTTCCTTGAGCGCCGCCTGTATTTCCATCAAAACCGCATCGACATCGGCCACGGTATCGTCGTCCTCAAACAGGCCTGTCAACTGACTCTCGGGGTGAAGGTTACCCGCCTCATACAGCGCCCACATCTCTTCGGCAAAGCGGGTGTTGAGAAGTTCTGGAGCCGACAACCCGTAATAGGCCGTCATATTGTTAACGTCCCGCTCCAACATCGTTTTGGCATGGTTATTCGCGGCGGCATCGACCGCCTGGGGCAGGTCAATAATGACAGGGCCGTAGTCATCAACGAGCACATTGAACTCGGAAAGGTCGCCATGCACCAAGCCGGCACAGAGCATTTTGACGACATACCCCATCATGACGGCGTGATCCTCAAGAGCCTGCTCCCGCGTTAGCACCACGTCATTCAGGCGCGGCGCCACCTCCCCCTCTTCGGTGGTGACCAGTTCCATGAGCAGCACACCGTCAAAGCAGCCATAAGGCGTGGGCACGCGGACACCCGCCCGCTCCAGTTTATAGAGCGCATCGACTTCAGCATTGTGCCAGGCCTCCTCCTGCTGTTTCCGACCGTACTTGGAGCGCTTCTCCATGGCCCGTTGGCGTCGGCTGTTGCGCCCTTTGCGCCCTTCCTGATATTCAACTGCCTGCTTGAAACTACGCTTCGCAGCTTCTTTGTAGACTTTTGCGCAGCGCATCTCCCCACCACAGCGGACAACATAAACCGTTGCCTCCTTGCCGCTCATCAACTGGCGCACAACGCCGTCAACGACGCCGTCTTCGACCAGAGGAGCAATACGTGTGGGGATTTTCATGCAGTCGCTAAATAATCAGTCTGGGGGAAATGAGTGGGATTACGCCATGCCCCCACGGCCGTTACGAAGGAACATCAAGTCGATCGCCGCATGAGGTTCCGTAAAAGCGGTAACGCAATGGTGAGGTCACGCGGGTCAGTGTACCTAAAAAGCCAGCTGACAGAGTGGCTTTTCATCTTGCTGCTGCCAGATTTGGTGGAGCCAGGGAGGATCGAACTCCCGACCTCAACACTGCCAGTGTTGCGCTCTCCCAGCTGAGCTATGGCCCCATCGCATCGGTAAACCGAAGGACGCGCATGCTATTAACATCGCCCTGCCCTGTCAACTCACCGATGACAATACGGTCGGCGGGGCATGAGATCAGGTATGATCTGGCATGACGCCGCCCGAGTCGTAAGCACCACGACCCGGTGCACTGGGCAAATACACCACGAGGAGCGCCAGCATGTATCCCAAGTTTCTTCTTGCCGTGTCCGGCACTATTTTTTTGGTCTACGGGGTGGCTTGCTGGATAAACCCCGAATTACCTGCCGAGTACGCGGGCCTGTTCATCGCAACGCACAACGGCTACGCCGAAATCGCGGCCATGTACGGTGGTTTGCAGAGTAGCTTTGGCGCTGTCCTCGTGGCCTCAGCCTTCCTCAAGGGCTACCAGCGGCCAGGCCTCTGGTTGATCCTGATTTGCATCGGCACCCTGGCGGCAGCCCGGGCCAGCGTTGCCCTGAGTGGCCTCGATTCCAGCTTTCAGGTGGCGAACAGCTCCCTGGGCATCGATATGAGCTCCAGCTTTACCAGCTACACCTGGGGTGCCCTCGCCTTCGAGGTGTTTATTGCCCTATGGGCCGGTTTGGCGCTACTCAGGAAAGGCTGAGACCCGCATACTCTTTTTCAAGCCGCTTGGCCGCCTTTTTTGAGACGCCACCCAGCGTCTCAATGCCAGCACGCAACCGCGCGCGGGTCATATCCGGACCTAAAATAGACATTGAGTCGGGCATTGAGTAGCCCGAGTTGCTCCCTGCAATGGCGACGAACAAAGGCGCGAAAAGCACCTTGGGCTTGAGTTCCATGGCTGTGGCCAAAGACTTCAAGGTGTCAAACAACGCCTCCCGGCTCCAATCCCGCTGCGCCTCCAAAGACCAAAGGACAAACTGCAGCGATCGAACCGTATCCTCGGCATCGCTGCCATCACTCCCGAAATCTGCGGCGGACAGCGGTAGCTCACCCGAAACAAGATAGGCTGACAGGGGCACAAAGTCTGAAAGCACGTTCATACGCGACTGGGCGTGGGGCAGGATTTTCTCCAGGGTCTCTTTATTGAGCGCCCAATCACGCAAGCGCTGGGCCAATTCCCCTAAATCCAGGTTCTCCCGAATCCACAGGCCGTTGAGCCAGCTCAGCTTTTCCACATCGAAGATGGGCCCACCCAGCGAGACGCGCTGAATATCAAACGCGGACTCCATCTCGGCCAGGCTAAACTTCTCCCGCTCATCGGGCATGGACCAACCCATGCGCCCCAGATAATTCACCACGGCCTCAGGCAGAAAGCCCATGCGCTGATAATAAAGAATGCTGGTGGGGTTTTTGCGCTTGCTCAGTTTCGATTTGTCGGGATTACGCAGCAGCGGCAAATGACACAGCTTGGGCATGTCCCAGCCAAAGTACTCGTACAGCAACTGATGCTTGGGGGCGGAATTAATCCATTCCTCGCCGCGGATAACATGGCTGATGTCCATCAGGTGATCGTCAACCACGTTGGCCAGGTGATAGGTGGGCATGCCATCTGATTTCAGCAGAATCTGCGCATCCACCATGCCCCAATCGAGCTCAATACGGCCCCGCAGCATGTCTTCAATCACACAAACCCCGGCCTCATCGGGCACCATCATGCGAATGACAAAAGGCGCGTTGGCGGCTTTCCGCCTCGCCTGCTCCTCCTCGGGCAGCATGAGATCACCGGGCTTCAGTGCCGAGCTGTTCCCCGACTCACGGCGGGCTTCCCGCAACGCATTGAGCTCATCAGCCGTCCGGTAACAGACAAAGGCCTTGCCCTCTTCTACCAACTGCCAGGCATAGCCCGCATAAATATCGCCTCGCTCGCTTTGCCTATACGGCCCGTGGGGACCACCCACATCCGGGCCCTCATCCCAGGTCAGACCCAGCCAGCTCAGGGAATCGAGAACGGCCTGCTCGGCTTCCGGGGTACTGCGCGCCCGGTCGGTGTCCTCAACACGCAAAATAAACTGCCCATTCTGCGCATGGGCGAAGCAGCGATTGAACAAAGCCATATAGGCGGTCCCCACATGGGGGTCACCGGTGGGAGATGGGGCCACTCGAGTGCGCACAGTCACAATGTGTTACTCCGGAAGAAAACCAGCAGAAGAGGCACGCAGTTTACCAGAGCTACAACGCCGACCGGAGGCGAAAAAAATCAATAAGTTCGGATGTCAATGATGGGGTTGAAGCATTGATTTGAGGCTGTCAAGGACTGCACACACCACCGCTGTCTGTGTCATAGTGCGCCCCTGCCGGGCCACGGATCGGGCCGGCACCCATACCAACAAACTCCGCAAGACGGGCATGGACAGCGTGATCGACAGACAACACTCCCGGTTTTTACCGCGCACCCTCATCCTACTCCTGGCGCTGGGCCTGCTTTCGGGCTGCGGCGGGGGAGAAAGCAACGTGGTCTCGGGAAACCGAGACGGCATCCTGCACTACGGAAACGGTGCAGAACCCCAGGGACTCGACCCCCACGTGGTCACGGGCGTTCCTGAAAACCACCTGATTCGCGCCCTCTTCGAAGGGCTGGCCGTCAAAAATCCCATCACCCTCGAACCCGAGCCTGGCGTTGCTGAGCGCTGGGAATTCAGCGATGAGGGGCGCATCATCACCTTCTACCTCAACCCTGATGCGAAATGGTCCAACGGCGAGCAGGTGACCGCCAGCGACTATGTGTGGAGCTGGAACCGGGCGCTGCATCCGGAGACGGGCAACCTGTACTCCTACATGCTCTACCCCGTCGCCAATGCCGAAGCCTATTCCAAGGGGGAAATCGCTGACTTCGGTGAAGTCGGCGTCAAGGCTTTGGACGACACCACACTAGAGGTCACCCTAAATACGCCTACCCCCTACTTCATACAACTCATGGATCACTACAGCACCTTTGCTGTGCACCCGGAGACCCTGCTTCAGTTTGGCAAGATGACGGATCGCTTTACACCCTGGACCCGGGTTGGCAACATCGTCAGCAACGGCGCCTTCGTGCTGACGGACTGGGCACTCAACCGTCACATCAAGATGGCAAAGAGCGATCTCTACTGGGATCGGGACAAGGTTAATCTTAACGGCGTCGTGTTCTATCCCACCGAAAATGTCGTCAGCGAGGAGCGGATGTTCCGGGTGGAACAGCTGCATTACACACAGGTTGCGCCGCTGGATAAGATTCCGGTCTACCGGGAGTTAGCGGATACCCCCTACGTTCAGGCACCCTACCTCGGCACCTATTATTATCTGGTGAATACCGACCGACCGCCGGTAGACAATGTAAAAGTGCGTCAGGCGCTCTCTATGGCGGTTGATCGCGACAAACTGGTACGCAGTGTTCTGCAGCACACCGCAGTCCCCGCCTACAGCATCACACCACCCGACACGCTGGGCTATTACCCTCCCCAGATCTTCTCCTATGACCCTGACAAGGCTCGAGCCCTGCTCGCTGAGGCCGGCTATCCCAACGGCGAGGGTTGGCCGGGGCTGGAAATCATTTACAACACACAGGAAGCCCACCGAAAAATTGCTGTGGCCATACAGCAAATGTGGAAATCTGAGCTCAATGTCGATATCACCATCGCCAATCAGGAATGGAAGGTCTACCTGAACTCGGTCTCCCAGCGGGATTTTCAGGTGGCACGGCGCGGTTGGATCGGCGACTACGTTGACGCCAACAATTTCCTCGATCTGTTTATCACGGACGGCGGCAACAACAACACCGGCTACAGTAACCCTGTATACGACGATCTGATACTGCAGAAAGCGCCCCGGGCCCCAACCCGCGAGGAGCGCTACGCCCTGTTTACCCAGGCTGAGACCATGCTCATGGAGCAGATGCCGATCATCCCGATCTATACCTACACCAGCAAACACCTCGTCCATCCCAGTGTGGAGGGTATTTATCCCAACCTGATGGACTCGCTGAATCTTAAATACGTGACGCTCAACCCCGACAGGTCGCTACCCGAGGGTCTTCGCTGATGCTGCGTTTTATTTTGAGTCGCCTGCTTCAGGCCATACCCGTTATTTTCATCGTTATTACGGCAACATTTTTTCTCGTGCGCGCCGCACCCGGCGGGCCATTTGATGCTGAGAAAGTCGTTTTGCCCGAGGTGAAAAGAGCGCTGGAAGCTCAATACCGTCTTGACCTGCCCCTGCACGAGCAATACTTCGCCTATCTGGGGGACCTCGCACAGGGTGAACTGGGACCGTCTTTCAAGTATCCGGGGCGAAGCGTCAATGAAATCCTGTTTTCAGGTCTGCCGGTGACCGCCGAACTGGGCCTCTATGCACTGCTCATTGCGCTACTCATCGGGGTAACCGCGGGGGTCTTCGCGTCACTAAAACCCAATACGCGCCAGGATTACATCCCCATGAGCCTGGCGATGATCGGTATCTGCATGCCCTCGTTCCTACTGGGTCCACTATTGGTATTGGTTTTTGGCATCTATCTCGAATGGCTGCCCATTTCGGGGTGGGGGGCTATTCCCGGCGACAAAGTCCTACCCTCCATCACTTTGGGAGCCGCCTACGCAGCCTACGTTGCCCGCCTCTCCCGAGCCGGCATGCTCGAAATATTGTCTCAGGACTATATCCGGACCGCCCGGGCAAAAGGACTCCCCGAGTGGCTGGTGGTCGTCAAACATGCGTTGCGGGGTGGCCTCATTCCCGTCGTAGCCTTTTTGGGGCCCGCTTTTGCCGGTCTTTTGGCGGGGTCTTTTGTGGTCGAGACGATTTTCCAAATCCCCGGATTGGGTCGCTTCTACGTTCAGGCCGCGTTCAATCGCGATTACACGATGATTCTCGGCACAACCGTGTTTCTTTCATCACTCATTGTCCTCTTTAATTTGGTGAGTGACGTTGCTGCAGCATGGCTCAACCCGCGGTTACGCAGCCAGATCAGTGGGGGTGGGAAATGAGTTCCCAGGTCAGCACTGACAGTCAGGGTCTCCTCGACGAGGCCGAACAGGGAGCCTCACTGTGGCAGGATGCCTGGATTCGGCTGCGTAGAAACCGCATGGCCGTCGCGGGCGGCGTTACTTTGCTGCTGTTCATTATTCTGGCGATTTTGACCCCCTGGATCGCGCCCTACAACTATGAAGCGCAGGACCTCGATCTCGGCGCCTCGGCACCTTCAGCGGCCCACTGGCTGGGTACCGATGTGTTCGGTCGCGATGTCCTGACCCAAATCATGTACGGCGGAAGGGTATCCCTTGCTGTCGGTTTTATCGCCACCGCGGTGGCGCTTCTCATCGGTGTTACCTGGGGTGCTGTTGCCGGGTATGTAGGGGGGCGTGTGGATGCCGTCATGATGCGTATGGTCGATATTCTCTACGCCCTGCCCTTCATGATTTTTATCGTGCTGTTGATGGTTGTATTTGGCCGCAACGTACTCTTGTTATTTCTCGCTATTGGCGCCGTAGAGTGGCTGACCATGGCCCGCATCATGCGCTCACAGGTGCAGTCCCTGCGCCAGCAGGAATTTGTCGAAGCCGCTATATCACTGGGCCTGTCGCCCACAGCCATCATCAGGAAACACGTGGTTCCCAACGCATTGGGACCCATCATTGTCTACACCACGCTGACCATTCCATCGGTCATGTTGCTGGAGGCTTTCTTGAGCTTTCTTGGACTTGGCATTCAGCCGCCCCAAACATCCTGGGGCCTCCTGATCAGCTATGGTGCAGAAACTATGGAAGAGTACCCCTGGCTTCTTATTTTTCCGGGGCTGGCTCTCACCACAACACTCTTTTCACTGAATTTCCTGGGTGATGGGCTGCGCGATGCGCTGGATGTCAGGGGGTCAAAGGACTGATGAGCTTGCTGCGCGTTGAGAATCTGGAAGTCAGCTTTGTCACCCGAAACGGTACCCACCAAGCCGTAAAACAGGTGAACTTCGCGGTTGAGGAGAAACAGATCACCGCGATTATTGGCGAGTCGGGCTCGGGTAAATCTGTGTCCTGCTATGCCCTGCTTGGGCTGATCCCCTCACCTCCCGGTAGGATTGATGGCGGTGCCGCCCATTTTGGCGAGCGTGATTTACTGAAGCTCACAGAAGATGAGCTCAGGGAAATCAGGGGCAGTGAAATCGCCATGATTTTTCAGGATCCCATGACCTGCCTCAATCCCTACCTGACGATAGGCGAGCAGTTGATTGAGCCCCTGCGCATCCACAAAGGTATGAGCCGAGCTGAGGCGAAAATACGCGCGGTCGAGTTGCTCGATGAGGTCGGAATCCGCAGTCCCGAGCAAACCTTTAGTAGTTTCCCGCATGAATTTTCGGGTGGCATGCGGCAGCGCGTCATGATCGCCATGGCGCTGATCAACGAACCCCGACTGCTGATTGCAGATGAACCTACCACCGCTCTCGACGTGACGATCCAGGCCCAGATCCTCCGCCTGATCGCCGACCTGCAAAAACATCGCGATATTGGCGTGTTATTCATTTCCCACGACCTCGCAGTCGTGGCTGATATTGCAGATCATATTGTGGTGATGGAAAAAGGCGAGGTTGTCGAGGCAGGCCAGCCCAATATTATCTTCAACAACCCACAACACCCTTACACACGCAAGCTACTGGCCGCCATTCCCTCGGGCGAGCGCGAACAACAGTCCGCTGCCCGTGAGGCGCTAATCAAAGTCCGAGACCTTCGAACCTGGTTCTATCCGGTTGGCCAGGATGCGCCTGTCAAAGCGGTCGACGACGTATCTTTTGACATCGAGCGCGGCGAAGTTCTCGGTCTTGTCGGTGAATCGGGCAGCGGCAAATCCACCCTGGGCCGCTCAATTATGCGATTGGCACCCATCACCGGCGGCTCCATCACTTTTGATGGGACCGACCTTTCCGGACTTCAGGGCAGCAACCTCAAGCAGTTCCGACGCCGCATGCAGATGATCTTCCAGGACCCCTTTGCGTCGCTGAACCCTCGCATGACGGTGTACGACACGCTGGCCGAACCTCTGCTGCTCCATGGCGTCTGCACCCGCGGTAATTTGGACTCCCACATCGCAAGGCTGATGGACGACGTCGGCCTTGCCCGCAGCTTCATTCGAAAGTATCCCCATGAATTTTCCGGCGGACAACGCCAGCGAATTGCCATTGGCCGGGCACTGGCCACCCAGCCTGAGTTCATTGTTGCCGACGAGCCTGTGTCAGCGCTGGATGTGACCATTCAAGCCCAAATACTTGATTTGCTATTGGCACTGGGTAAAGAACATCAACTCACGATGTTGTTTGTTTCCCACGACATGGCCGTCATCCGACATATCGCCGATCGTGTACTGGTTATGTACCAGGGGAAGTTGGTGGAAAGCGGGCTCGTAAAACAGGTTTTCGACGCCCCCGAGCAGCCCTACACCCAGTCATTACTGGCTAGCATTCCGGGAGCTGCTCTTACCCTTTAGGCAGATGCGGTGAGAAGCGACGGCTCTGTATTGCCGTCGGGAAGACGGGCGGCAGGGACCGAGGCAGTCAGAGCGTAAATCCTCCGTCCAGAGTCAGCAATTGGCCTGTCACGTACTTTGAGCCCGTAACGAAGGAAACGATGGCGTCAGCGACATCATCGGGAGTCACCACGTGTGACAACGGCGTCTGCTGCAAAAACTGCTGCTTTAGATGATGATACTGCGCCTCGTCGCCCCCTCCCCAGGTGTTATAGGCCCAGTCGCCATCGATCAGCCCGGGTAACACCGCATTGACACGAATACCGTCTTTTCCCAGTGACTTGGCCAAAGTCCGGGTCAAACTGTTCAACCCCGCCTTGGATGCGCAATAAGCAATGGAACTGCCACTGGATGTCAATCCAGCGATGCTCGAGGTCATCACGATGATTCCCTCAGTTGACTGCTTTAAGTGCGGGGCCGCAGCACGGGCCATGAAAAATGGACCCATGAGATTCACGCCCACTGTCCGCTGCCAGATCTCCTCCGTAAGGGCGTCCAGATCCTCATGAGGTATAAAAGTGGTGGTCCCGGCGTTATTTACCAGGACATCAAGGCGCCCAAAATGCGCAATCGCCTGCGCCACCAACTGATTGCAGTCTGACTCTTGGCTCACATCACCCCGCACGGCAAGGGCGCGTCCGCCACTTTGCTTTATGTCCCTGACCACCGACTCGGCCGCTTCTTTAGATGAGCAGTAGTTGACGACCACGTTCATCCCCATCCGAGCCAAACGCAGCGCGGTAGCAGCACCGACACCCGAACTCCCACCGGTCACCACTGCGGTCTTTAGTAAGGCAGACATAATTTCCCCCATGTAGGCATAAATTGACAGGGGCGCGAGGGTAGAGAAGGCGCGCCGAGATCCCGCATTCTGGCTCTGCCGTCAGTTAAGTCAATCCGCCACCCAATCGGGTGACTTACACCAAACAGGCCTTGACCCCTCGTCTCAATCGGCTAACCTTGCTGGCAAGATTTTATGGGGTCGCTTTGTCAAATCGTTGCGGTCGCAGGCTTTTTGGAACTGCATTTCATGAGCGATTGACCCATGCGTGACGGAGCAAAAATCGGAAACCCCATCTTGCCCTTGCCTCATGTCAAAGGTCTTACCAAAAAACACAAGGATGTGTTTGAGCAGCAATATGACCACGGCTAGCACTCCAAGCAAAGACCAATTTCTCACTTCGCTGGTTACAACAGCCTACTGGCTTGTATTTGGCGCGCATTTTCTCATCTTCGTTGTTATGGTCGCTCGATCTTCAATGAACGATGAATACACGCTGCCGGCGGTCACCTGGGCGGTTTGGTCGGTCATCATCGTAGGAACGCCGATTGCGCTTCTTAGTAATATAGGTCGCGGCTACCAATTCAGGGCTTGGCTAACTCAGGCACTTCTGACGATCAGCTTACTCTTTGGCTTAGTGAACCAGGGGTTATCGGCCGTCACCCTGTTCAATATTCCCTTCATAGCGCTTATTGGGGCCATATTTTTTAGCTTTAGGCTCGCTGTGATGCAGACGTTTGTCGCCGTAATGATCCTCGTAGGATTCCTAATAGCGAAGCTCACGGGCTTTGTAGAGGACACGCCAAACGCCGACTGGGTGCTGAATTCGGACTATCGATGGATTCTACGCACCACCTACGTGTCGTTGTTTAGTGGCGTATTCATCTATTTTTTACACCGCTATATTGCCTTTACGTTTATAACAGTCGAGGACCTGGGCGTATTACAGGAAGCCGTCGACGAAGCACCGGATGCCTTCGTTGTCTGGAACAGTGAAGACGAGTTGTTCATGAGCAACCGGCGGTATCAAGACCTGGATCAGCGCCTCAAACCGTACCTAAAGCGGGGAGTTTCGTTCGAAGAAACGCTGCGTGTCGGCATACAGACTGGTATGTATCCAGACGCGGTGGGGTGCGAGGAAGAATGGGTTGCTGAGCGGCTGGAAGCGCACAATCAATCCGAGTCCAGTCGGCTGGTAAAGCTAGACGATGGTCGATGGATGAACGTTGTGGAATCTCGCACCTCATCGGGATACCTGGCCGGTTTTCGTACTGATGTAACCGCCCTGAGAAACTCGGAAGATTTGTTACAAGCCACTCTGGACTCTGTATCGGAAGCCGTCGTGACGCTGTCTGGAGACGGGCATGTGTTGAACCTCAACGCAGCTTCCCAGGCCATTTTTGGCTACGATCTCGAAGAGTTGAGGGGACGGCACGTGACGCAAATAGCGCCTGACGAGTCGACCACAGTACTGCGTAAAACCCTGGTCTCAAAGTCTCAAAGCACTGCGCTTGGACAGGTGAGGCAAAAGCTGGACATCCTGTTACAACGAAAAAGTGGTGAGGCATTCAGGGCTCGAATTGATGTCCGCGACGTCGAGATCAATGGCGAACGGGTGTATCTGAACTTCATCACCGATTTATCCCGACAGCGCAACTTCGAAGGCACCATTGAAGCATTGGGTGCTGCGATCGAGCAGCTGTCGGCAGGCGTTGTTTTATTGGACGCCCAGGAGCAAGTCATTTACTCGAACCATCACTTTTCACAACTTCTTGGTCTAGCGGCTCCAAACGAACTCCTCGGACTTACAGTGGGCGACTTTTTCAAAATCGTAGCTGAGGCAACGCCCGGGCTGATGGTTAGCAATGACACCAGCCCAGTCACCGGCTTGATCCGGTTTTTCAACGACGCGGACGGCCCCGTTACATTGCAAACACCCGGGGGAAGTCGCCTTCAAATGCGCAGGCAGGCGTTGGAGGGCAGCAACTCCATATTGACGCTGATCGATACGACAGAAGAATTCGAACTACAGATGCAACTCGAGCAAAGTACCAAACTCGCCACGCTCGGAGAGATGGCTGCGGGCATTGCACACGAACTGAATCAACCCCTGAACGCGATCAAACTCACCGCCGCCACGCTGTCCAGGGTTATCGAGAAGAACCCAAGGAAAGCTGTGGCGGCTATCGCGGGTAAATTAATACAGATTTCCAGTCAGGTTGATCGCGCTGCCACCATTACCGACCACATGCGACAGTCCGCTCGCTTGGCCAGTGAAAAGGAGGCGGTCGCAGACTTGCCAACAGTTGTGGCTAGTGCCCATCTGATGGTCGAATCAGGATTGAGATTGGAGAGTATTGAATATCGGGTGGCGCTGCCAGAGACCCTATTACCCTGCAATATCCATCCGGTCAGGCTTGAGCAGGTGCTTCTCAACCTTTTCTCCAACGCACGGGACGCTTTTGTTGAAAGAGAGGTAGACAAGGCAGAACGTTGGATCAGCGTGAGCGCTCACGAGAAATCGAACAGCGCTATCGTCTTGGAGATTGAGGACTCGGCGGGGGGCATCCCTGACGCAGTCATTAGCCGGGTTTTTGACCCTTTCTATACCACCAAAGAAGTGGGCAAAGGCACCGGGCTTGGTTTGTCAATTTCCTACGGTATTCTCAATGACGCCGGTGGCTCATTGAGCGTAAAAAACACGGCCCATGGTGCTAAATTCACCATAGTGTTGCCCACCTGACCGGCTCAAGCGAACTTCCGCGCGCCAGCCCTGCATATTTGCGCGGGACTTTCGTAAACTTCAAATTCTCGCTCCAGCACCGTGTTAACGAAACGCCAACAGTTGGTCGCGGCCTCTGGTGTCAGCGTCAACTTTGACCAGCCGCGCCGATAAGTGTCCAAATCGACCAACTCTGGACTACTGGCCCGCAGCAGCTGGGACATTTGCTTCGGCGGCAGCGGGAAGTAACTCTCCAGCCCGGGGCTGCTGACCCCGGGACAGCCCACTTCGACGCCCACGGCTGTACCCGCGGCATTGCCCAGATTAAAAGCCCAACCGTTATGCGTATCGCCCGCAACGACAACGGGGTTTCTGGCAAGCTCCAGGAGCAGCTGATACACCCGCTCTCTGCTCGCAGGGTACCCATCCCAGGCATCCAGATTCATCGGCAGATCATAAGCTCCCAGTTCGACCATTCCCTGGATGTAGTCCCTAGAGAACTCAGGCAACTCAATCGAGGCCAGTTGCTCCTGGGAAACCTTCGGGATGTTGAGCTTACCCATCAGCACCTGCTGCCCCAGCAATTGCCATATCGAACCCCGATCTCTGCCGGCCGCCAACTGGTTCGCAAGCCAGCCCAATTGCTCTTCACCCAATAAGCTTCGGGCAGGATTACCCAGCACATGGGTCTTGAAGTCGCCCGGTGATCGTCGTGCCTGCATCAGATCACGCCGGTAGTCCAGCTGCTGGTCCCTGCCCTGGAGTCGGGTGTCCAGCATAATCAGGTCGGCAAGATCACCCACTTGGAACGCTCGGTAGATGGGGCCCTGATCGGTTTGCGCAGGTGTCCTTATGGGCATCCACTCGTGGTAAACCTTCCGAGCAACCGCGATGCGGGTGGCAAAATCACCTTCCCCTTCATTGTGGTTCTCGGCGCCGGTGCGCCAGGTATTATTTGCCAGCTCGTGGTCATCCCAGATACAGATCCAGGGATGAGCAGCGTGGGCAGCCTGCAGATCAGGATCCGTGCGATAAAGCCCATAGCGCTGGCGGTAGTCCTCGAGCGCAAGGATCTCGTGCTCTGGCACTACCCCCCGCCCCAGTGCCTCAACGGCATAGGCATTGGCATAGCGCCCCTGCTCATACTCATAAATGTAATCCCCAAGGTGCATCACCACGTCCAGGTCTGACACGGCCATATCCCGGTACACGTTGAAATACCCCTGAGGAAAATTTGAGCAGGAGCACACACCCAGCCTGAAAGATTGAACCGACCCCACAGGAAGCGTTTTTGTCCTACCCACGGGGGATGTGATGCCATCGACCACGAAGCGGTACCAGTAGTGCCGGCCCGGCCGTAACCCGGTGGCGTCAACCTTGACCGTATAGTCCCTCTCTGGCCCTGTACGCCATGGGCCCGCCGAAACCACCCGGGTAAAACGAAGATCTTCGGAAACTTCCCAACGTCCTTCCAGATTGCTGGGGGAGCCTTCCCCTGGGATTACCCGGGTCCAGAGAATCACACGATCTGCCAAGGGGTCGCCGCTGGCGATGCCGTGGGTAAAGTGCGCCTTCGCCGCGGCGAGCACCTCAAACCCCCGAAGGGATAACGCCCCAAGCGAGGCGCCAATGACTTTCAGTGTCTTCCGACGGGTCGTGGTCATGAGTGGCTTCATTCCAGTGACATCCTCTTGCAACCCCGGAATGCTACCCCAATTTTATGACGATACCTTTAATCAGAACATGTCACCCGGTCGAACTGTCAGGTCGAGGCGAATGAAGGGGCTGCTGCTAATATCAAACTCAGGGCCCTCGATTTCCCCTCCATCCTGAATCTGGAGGGCGCGTAGACCGCCCACACCCGCACTGAGCGACGCCCACAAACTGCCGTAGACACGATGGCTGAAGTCCACCCCAACATCAAAAGCGTTGACGTCCATATTCACGGCACCCGCCTCGGCATCGATCGCCCAGCCAGAACCCGAAATCATGCCCCCGACCCCAATAAACCAGTTGGGTGAAGGCGAATAAATCACCTGGGGCCATGGCATCACACCGCTGATTGTCCATTTTTCATTCAGCGTCCAGGAAACGCCGACATAGGGTAGCCAGTAAGTGTCGTAGGGGGAGGTGTCCGCAAAAACCCCAAACAACCACCAGGCGTCATCGGAGGCAGTGTACCTGGTGAACACACCACCCATGGTTTGCCAATACGGAGAGCTGGTTTCGAGATCGCTATCGTTGTAGAAGGGCAACACAAAACCCATCAACTGCCAATCTTCGCTCCACTGCTTGAAATAACCCAGCCCCAACGCTGCCACGTTAACCCGAAAATCCCGCGCTCCAACCGCTTCGGGGTTATCGACTTGAAACTCACTGCGATTGGCGTACAGACCCAGCACAAGGGCATCAGATTGATTGAGGAGAAATGGCAGCCCCGCCGCAACACTCGCCGATGTCTGCCGGTAACCCAGGTCCTCCCCGGTATCCAGCAAGCCCCGCACTGAAGCCTCGTCGTAGTAAGAAGCGCCAGCGTAGGCCAGAGGCAAGAAAGGCGCGTTACTTCGGGTTCTGGAAAACTCAATATCTGACGCTGAGAATGCATCAACCTTCTTGGCGATGTACCGCGCCGCCCAGGAATCCGGAGTCTGCTCGCTGGCCTGCACCGACTCACTCTTGAGCTCATAATCGCCCTCGTTGGCCAGAGCCACCTCGAGGCACAACAGGAATCCGGAGGCAGCCAACAGGACGCGCGCCATAATTAAGTGCATGTTTTGTAGATCCGAGCCGGGGTTGGCCGGTATTGTACTGGCTGGTAACCCGATAAAGAACTACCCTACCCTGTCGCGATGAATTCCAGCACCGATACAGTCACGCCCCACCCTCCGTCGCCCTGGCGTTTTTGCACAGCGCCCTGCATGGACTGGACAGACCGGCACTGCCGCTTCTTTTGGCGACAGCTTACACAGCGCGCGCGCCTGTATTCTGAAATGGTGACAACGGGAGCCCTTCTGCACGGCGATATTGACCGACATCTGTACTTCAACGCAGAGGAGCACCCAATCGCCCTGCAGTTGGGAGGCTCAGTCCCCAACGACCTGGCTGCCTGCGCCCGGCTGGCGGAAGACTACGGCTATGACGAGGTCAATCTGAATTGTGGATGCCCCTCAGACCGTGTTCAGAACGGTCGCTTTGGTGCCTGCCTGATGGCCGAACCGGAACTGGTACGGGACTGCATTGCCGCGATGCGGGACGCTGTTTCCCTTCCCGTCACGGTAAAGCAGCGTATAGGCATAGACCATCAGGAGAGTTTTTCCGAATTGGTAGATTTTGTGGGAACAGTCGCAGACGGGGGCTGTGAGGTCTTTATTGTCCATGCCCGTAAAGCCTGGCTGGAAGGGCTCTCCCCGAAGGAGAATCGGGAGATACCGCCGCTCAACTATCCGTGGGTCTATCAACTCAAAGAAAAGTTTCCCAACCTGACCATCGTCATAAACGGCGGCATTGCGGATATCACCGAATGTGAGCAGCACCTTGAACGCGTTGATGGTGTCATGCTGGGCCGGGCCGCCTATCAAACCCCCTGGTTGCTCAGCGATGTTGATCGTCGATTGTTTGGTGACTCGAATTGCGGCGCCGACCGCGCGGCGGTGATAGCGGCTTTGGTGGCGTATATTGACAGCTATCTCGCCGATGGTGGTCGCCTGAACCACATTACTCGCCATATTTTGGGGCTGTTCCATCAGCAACCGGGCGGGCGGCTGTTTAGACGAAAATTGAGCGAAGAGGCACACCAGCTGGGCGCTGGTTCCGATACGCTGCTGGCAGCGCTTGATGAAGTAACGCGCCGCACGGAGAAACAGAGCAGCGCAGTGTTTTAGCATGGGGAGCACTCCCCCATAATCCCATTCAGCATGAAGGAAGCGTGTGAAATGAATAAACTTGATCAGCTGCGAACCATGACCGAGGTCGTTGCAGACACCGGGGATGTGGATGCTATCGAACGGCTGCAACCCCAGGACGCCACCACAAATCCTTCGCTGCTGCTGAAGGCAGCGCAGCTGCCGCGCTTTGCCGAGATCATCAGAACCCTGCAGGCGGACAGTGACGCTCATTCAGATGCTTGCGACCACTTTGCGGTCGCAGTGGGTGCGGAAATCGTCAACATCATTCCGGGGCGCATCAGTACAGAAGTCGATGCCCGGCTGAGTTTCGATAGCGATGCAACCGTAAACAAAGCGCGTCAGCTCATTGCACTGTATGCAGCGAGGGGCATAGACGCCCATCGAATCCTGATAAAGATAGCCGCGACCTGGGAGGGCATCCGTGCCGCTGAAATACTGGAGCGCGAGGGCATACAGTGCAATCTGACGCTTGTCTTTGGCTTCGCCCAGGCACAAGCCTGTGCCGATGCCGGTGCCTTTCTCATCTCCCCATTCGTCGGGCGCATTCTCGACTGGCACCTGGCCAATACAGATCTAAAGGTCACCGAAGCCGGAGATGACCCGGGAGTGCAGTCAGTCCGTCGAATCTACCAACACTACAAGCAACACGGCTACAACACCGTCGTCATGGGTGCCAGCTTTAGAAACACCGACGAAATTGAAGCATTGGCCGGCTGCGATCGATTGACCATTAGCCCTGATCTTATGGAAGCCCTCGCGGCAAGTGATGACACCTTACCGCGACTGCTGTCGCCCTCTACCGATACTGTCGCAGCGCCACCTGCCCTGACGGAACGGGCATTTCGCTGGGCCGTTAACGAGGATGAGATGGTCACCGAGAAACTCGCCGATGGCATCCGCCGCTTTGCCGAGGACCAGGTACGACTGGAGCAACTTCTGGCGGCCCGTCACTGATTCTCAAGCGTTCGAACAAGATCCTTAAAAGCCGCCCGATTCGCGTCACTGAGTCCCATTAGCGTACGGTGGGCATCAATGACCTTTTTCCGCACTTCATCCTCGCTGGCATTCCGGGCGGGCAAATCTGTCGTGCAGGCCACATCGCAGCGACCCGATCGTAATTCGAACAGCTGACCAAAGCCCATGGCCTGTAACAGTCGATCAATACTGGGATCACAGCTAAAAATGGCGGGGCGAAAACCAAAGCGCGCCTCGGTGCTGATAGCCAGCTTGGCCAGCATGCCCAATGTAGTGCTGTCCAGGCCCGTCGCATCGGTAACATCCACCCAAACAGACAGGAAACCAGGCTCGGCAAACATCCGTTCAAAGTATTCATCCAGGGCGGTACACATCACCAGCCGCACGTCACCCTCCAGCTTGAGCACGTGCGCTCCGCGATCACTGCCTGCTCGGATGCGACAGGCGCTCAATTGAAGCCCCGTGTAATGAATAAGGCCGCAACATCATCCGGCAAGTGATTGGGATCAACGTCGCCCAGACCCAACCGATCGGCAAGCACCCTCGGGCTATCCAGCGGACCCGCTACTCGCTCCAGCAGCAAGGCCTCTTTTTCAATCAAGCTACCATTACCCAGCAATTCAAGGATGCCGTCTGACAGAAGAGCCAGAACAAAACTTTCAGGCAGCTCAGTGGTGTGCTCGGTGTACTCGGCATGCTCAATCAAACCCACGGGTGGACCCTCACCCTCGAGGTAACAGACGCCGTTCTCATCGAGCAACACAGGATGGGGTAAATGCCCCGCTACGCTGTAGGTGAGGTGATGTGTTTCAAAGTTCAGAACCCCAACCACCATGGTCGCGTACTTGTTGATTTCAAGCTCAAGTAACTCCCTGTTTGCCAGTTCAAGCATGTCTTTGGGCGAGGTCACTGCATGATCGTCTCGACGCAAAAAGTCAGAACGCTTTCTAGCGAACAGGTTTTTCAGCAACACGGTGGCAAACGCAGATGAACTGCCATGACCCGACACATCAGCGAGAAAGAAGGCGATTTCATTTTCGCCGACATTAAAGTAGTCCGTGAAATCGCCACTTAAATACAGTGAAGGTACGATCTTGTGGCTGAACCAATAATCGCCGTGACGAAGCGGTCCTGCCGGAAGAAGCGCCATCTGAACCTGCCGGCCAGCTTGCTGATCATGCTCAAGAACACGGAGCGAATGCCTCAGCTCGGTGTTGGTCCTCTCCAGGCGCTGCTTACTCGCTTCAAGTGCCCGTTGGAGACGCCTGTGATTGACGCCCCGCTCTATGGAACGCTCGAGCAACCCCGGCCGCTCCGTCGGTCTAACGAAAAAATCGGTAGCGCCAAGACCCAGAGCCGTTGCCATCGAGTCCACATCGCGATCCTCAGCCAACACGATGACGGGAACCTGAACATCAAATTTTCGCATAGCGCGTCGCACGGACGCCCAGGAAACATGGCTGAGGCCAACGTGACACAAAACGCAGTCCCAGGGGCTTTCACGCCCCAGCGCCCCTTCCAGATCCGGGACCTCCTCTGCCGTATCAAACTGAAATGGTGAGGGAGAAAGTACAGAGATCAGTTTCTCCGCACGCTCCACCTGGTCATCGACCACCAACACCCGCCCCAGTTCGGGTTCGGTACTCATTGGGACGCTGCTACCGAAGGGCTCGTCAAAGGTCGTCCTCGTTCCAACTGTCGTCAAACTCGGAAAAATCGTCGACGGGCGCACCGTCACTGGTAATCAGGCGTCGCTGCTGCAGGTAGGCGTCCCTGAGGAATATATATTCGTCCCCTGAAAGGAGTTCATCGGCATTCAGAAACCCGGCACGAATATCAATGATCTCAATGGCGCGCAGCCCCCACTGGGCTTCCCCACCCACCATTTGTCCCGTTGGTGAGGCATAGGCGTCGAAGACGGTGCCCACGCTTGAGCGCATTGTTCTGGGCCCCAGAAAAGGCCACATGATAAAGGGACCTTGCCCCACACCCCATACGGAAAGCGTGTGGCCGAAATCTGTCTGATACTGTGGTATTTCCATGTCAGAGGCCACATCAAACAGACCAAAGACGCCCAGGGTACTGTTGACCACCACCCGCCCCAGATTATCAAAGCCATAGCTGAATCGCCCTTGCAAAAACGCATTCAGCGAGGCATTGACATCGATCAGGTTGCTGAAAAAATTGTTGACGCTGACCCTGGCCGGGCGCGGCAATACGGCGGCGTAACCCTGGGCAACCGGACGAATAACGTACTTGTCTGCGCCGTTATTGAAGCTGTAAATCGCGCGATTAAAGCCTTCGAAGGGATCGTCTTCAGCCTGCGCAGGCAACACCATGCTCGTCACGAGTGTGAGACAAATGAAAACCCTTAGCATACCGCTCACCTCTCAACAGACAGAGTGCGTGGCCGGGGAACATTATCGAGTTCTTCTCCCTGACCCCAGTCAGCCACACCTAAACCCTAACAAACCTTGATCCCCGCTTCGAGTTCTGAAGCAGGGAACTCTTCACTAACCGTGCATACGTAGCCTTGGTCACCTTGGGTTATCTTCCAGCCAGCGCGTTACTTTATGCCATTGTTCATCAAGGCGCTTTGCTGAAACCGGTAAGCGCGTGCCCAAATGCTGTGCAAATAGCGACACCCTGAACTCTTCGAGCATCCAACGATAGTGCTGTGCCGGCGGTGACAGCACGACGAGACCGGGGTACTTGCTGACCGCCTCCTCGAGCCTTGCCAAACCCGGCGCCAATACGGCGAGTCCCTTTTGATCTTTCGCATATTGTCCATTCAGGCGTTGAACCCGATGCAATATCGCCTTGCCATAGCGAGGCAGCTGTTCCAGCCACTGCCCGGGTGTCGAGACCATCACACCCGGCTTCAACAAGCCCTCAACCTGACGTGCCATGTCGGCGCGGCTGTCAGAAAAATCAGCGCCGCTGATTTGCTTGAGATGGGCTAATCCCTCGGCCAGCGGCTTGAGAAAGTTAAGCAGCGTCTGCTCTTTTGCCAGCGCTGTCGGCACCCATAGACCACGGGCTTTCTCGACACATTCCCTGAACATTGGCTGACTTCTGGGTATTGCCTCGTCCCAAATATCAAGCAGGGCCGCCATAATGGTATCCCGCACGAGACCTGGACGCTCGACCCCGCTCCCTGCGAGCACCAAGGTTGCGTCGTTACTGGCGAACAGTTGTTTGCGTAAATGTTTGACCGTCTGGCTGCTACAGGTCATGGCCAGGGCCACAGAGCCAATGCGG
>JAKMEU010000318.1 GCA_022425845.1 Luminiphilus sp.
GACTCCGCTCGGGTTAAATGAACGCGGAGTTACGCGGCGTGATCCGGGCGCTGACGCTTTAGGTGACCCGTCATGCCGGGCGCCGAGGCGTGATGGCAATGTCGGCTGAGATACGACCCAGGCCGGCCCCGCGGGGGCCGCCCCGGTTACCGCGCCAAGAGGTCAGGAATGTGGCTGGGCTGTGGGTGCGTGGGCGTTAGAAGCCTGATAGCTTGTGGCAACCCGTCACACTGTTAATCCCATTCCATTGGTCGATTCGACCTTCCCGCCACCCCTGCAACCAGCTCAACTGGTGTGGGCCTCTACCGTGCGGGCAACTCTCCTTGGAGCGACCTGACAATCCGAACTGATAGCCTCGTTCGAAGGCTCTTTTTATCATGTCACGCTTGGGTCGACGCATTCTTCAGTCTCCATCAAAAATCATTTACGGCATCGCAGGCCCGCCCGGGGACGGTTGCGGCACGATAGGTGTGAATTGAGTTTGCTCGTAACGGAGCGGGGGAACTCGCTCGTTGAGGCTGGGCCTGGTCAGAGAGGGCGGCCTGCAGCACCGGTCGGTGCGCTGTCAGGGTCAACTCTGGCTGCCCTTTGGAGTTGTAAATAAAGGGATGCACAGCCCCATAAAACCAAACCTTTCTTTGACTGTCGACCACTGATTGGTTCTAAGTACAAAAACGTTGGAAATAATCAGACTGATAAAGCTCGATTGAATCTGGTTTTCAGCGATTAACTCATTGCCCTATTGGGAAAAAGGCCACTTTGGCAAAGGGATTCTAACGCCGCAGCTGCCGGCGTCGGACACAGGCCCGTTTCCCCGGCTGTTGTCGCTTTGCTTGGGTCGCGGGGGGTAAAAACAGGCAAAATCTGTGGTGATGGAGGGTCACTGACAGGTGGCTAAAAAGCGGTTCCGCTGTCACGAAAAGGTCATATTTTGGCAACCAGGTTTTAACATATCAAATTTAGTGTGCGCGGATTGCTCCGGGGGCGCAGCTTCCGGCCGTCTTGATGGGAAGAGTCCATGCCACTCACTACAGTGTGCCGATCGATTGTTGTCATACTGCTCCTCACGGGAGTCTCGCTGTCCGCCTCAGCTGCGGATGAACTTCTGCTCTACGTCGTCCGAGGTACCGACCCCGTTGCGGGAGTGCAGGTGTCCCTTGACGGCGTTGAGGTTGGCAGTACCCGGCAGGATGGGTCGCTGTTGCTTGATCTCGCCGGAGGACAACACACGATTACAGCCCTACAAGAGGGCGAGGAAGACCTAACCGCTCGCTTTGTCTCCGGCGAGGGCCAGTTGGTCGATGCCGTTTTCGATGTCGACAGCGGTGAATCGCGGGTCGACGTCTTTTCTCGAGCAGCAACTGCGGCTGAGCGTCGCGATGCAGCGTTAGGGACATTTCAGGTCACCGTGCGAAAAAGTGGAGAGCCTGCATCCAACCAGTTGGTTGTCGTATCCGGGGGGCAGGGTGCATCCGCTACGGATAGTTCTGGATTTGCAAGCTTCACGTTATCGAGAGGCCTGCACACCGTCACCGTCGGTGAGGCAAGCCAGCAGGTTCGTGTCTTTCCCGGCATAGCCCGGCGGATAATTTTCGACCTGCCGGAAGACGATGGCTTCAGCATCGCCGCGCCGACGATCGAAGAGGTATTTGTCATCGCCTCGTTTGATCCGGGTGGCTTTGAAGTTTCGGAGCGTGACACCAGCAATATCGTCGATACGATTGGGGTTGAGCTGCTTGCTCGCTACGCTGACTCTGATGTGGCGGCATCGGTAGTTCGTGTGCCGGGAATATCTGTACAGGATGATAAATACGTGTTCATCCGGGGCTTGGGTGGGCGCTACGTGTCCTCCACGCTCAATAACGCGACCATGCCCTCCACCAATCCCTCCAAGCGCACCGTGCCGCTGGATCTGTTTCCATCGAATTTTGTCAATCAGCTGGACATCAAGAAGACCTTTCTGCCCTTCATGCCCGGTGAATCAACGGGTGGCAATCTCGTTATCAATACCAAGACCTTTCCTGACGATCGGTCGGGCCGAGTGTCCGTGAATCTGGGCTACAACAGCGATCTAACGGGTAAATCCGTATTTGTAGACCCCATCAGCGGCACCTTTGATGATCTGGGCTGGGATGACGGCTCTCGTGCTGAGGATGGCGCGATTTCGGCGATAGCCGACATCCTGTCCCTGGGACGCATCACCGACACATCTTCGGGCGAGTCATACGAGCTGGACCCCCAGACGCGTGGGGAGCTGCAACGACTGGGCGGCATCCTGATCAAGGATGGCTTTGACCTCGATTATGAAACCGCAACCCCCGATGGCGGTCTTGGGTTGAGCTTCGGTGATTTGTTTTACCTGGGAGACAGCGAGGTCGGTTTTTTCACTGCGGTGAACTACAAGAATGAGTGGAATCAGCGAAACGAAGGTGAGCGCAACAGCTATACCCCGACGGGTGATCTGCTGGATAACTTCGTCTATCGGCAGTACAGCCATGATATCGAAGCCAGCGGCCTCGTTTCTTTGGGCTTGAACATTGGTGACAACACCTTTGAGTGGAACACCGTACTGTCGCGCGTCACCC
>JAKMEU010000321.1 GCA_022425845.1 Luminiphilus sp.
GCAAAGTTATCGGTCAACATAGGACCGTGCTCGTGACCAAAAGGCGCGTTGGGGTCACTCACGATGGCGTTCATGTCTTTTCTCCCAGCTCTGTAAGCGTTGCTGATCAAGGAACCGACCGGACACCATGGAACCCATGTTCTGCACTAAAATCAAGACTTGGATGGGGGAGGTGGGACTCCGAAGAGGGCTTCACCTGTTCGGTAGGGCGAATCAGCCCCATTCGGACCTCACTTGAAGGATAAAGCCCCCAAGCGAGCGAGCGCCGAGAGATATTCACGGTGCAACCCATCCACGACCTTCGCGACCGATTCGATCTCGCTGGTCTGACCCACACCCTGCCCCGCGGCCCAAATATCTCGCCATTTTTTCACATCGCCACTCGAATAATCCCTGGGAACCGTCCCGGCCAGGTCCTCATCGCTGAGGCCAGCTTCTTCTGTGCTGGCTTTCAGCCAGGATGCCGGCGTCCCGGTGATTGCCGAGGAGACCACGAGGTCGTCCGTTTGAGCATCGATGACCATAGACTTATACCGCGGATCAGCGCGACTTTCCTCTGTGGCGATGAATCGGGTACCCATGTAGACGCAGTCCGCGCCGGCCGCCACGGCACCGGCCACGCCTGCGCCATCGGCAATACCTCCGCCTACGACTATGACTCCTTTAAAAATCTCTCGAACCGCAGAGATAAAAGCAAACGGAGACAGGTTCCCGGTGTGACCTCCGGCGCCCGCACTGATGCAGGCCATACCATCGACCTCGGCATCAGCTGCTTTTTTTGCCAGGCGCATGTTTACGACATCTGCAAACACCAGACCCCCATAGGATTTCACGGTCTCCATAACCGGCTTGGGAGAACCCAAAGCGGTGATAACGATCGGCGGTTTGTACTGGGCAACCAACCGCAACTCATCCGCAAGCCGCGCGTGGGTAGAGTGGGTAATGAGGTTTGCAATCCAAGGACCGTCAACGGGACTCAGCGTATCAGTGATAGAAGCCATCCACTGATCCAGCTCATCCAGCGTACGTGCATTGGTACAGGGAAACGCGCCGCCTATGCCCGCTTTACAGGCGGCCATCACCATCTCTGGCCCGGACAAGCGGAACATGGGCGCACAAATAACCGGGAGGCGCAGAGCGAATCCATGCATGCCTGTCACTGTACTGCCGGCTCCCTGATCATGAATATCCCCCGTTGGATTTGATGCGGCGAGCTACGTCCTTCACGAGGCTACAGCCGCTTGCCCTACAATCTGAAAGACCGAAGGCAGGGGTGCGTAGTCGCGTATTTTAATTGACAGGCGCCACAACCGACCCAACAGCATAGGTCACACTCCCCCCCTTCAATCTGACCCGCTCATTCGCCAGTTCACATTGCAGCTCTCCACCCCGGTCAGACAATTGTGCGGCGGAGAGTTTCCTGGTGCCCAGCTTATTGGCCCAGTACGGCGTGAGGACACAGTGCGCCGAGCCCGTCACGGGGTCTTCGTTGACGCGCAGATTGGGTGCAAAAAACCGGGATACAAAGTCGTGCTGCTCGCCCTGCGCTGTCACGATGACCGCATGATCCACCGCTGCTGCAATGGCCGGAAAATCCGGGACAATCCCCCTCAACGCAGCTTCACTTTCGACTTCGTACAGCGCCTTCCAGGGGTGAACCGCGGGAATCGCTGCCGCAACAACAGGAACTCCTAGCGCTGCGACCAGAGCGGGTTCAGGGTCATGGGACTCTGGGAGCAGAGAGGGAAAGTCGAGTTCGATACCGTCGTCCAGATACCGTGCCCTCAACTCACCACTAAATCGTGTTGCAAACACTACTTCGTCACCCTCGAAGCCGAGATGGGCCTTCAGAACATGGGCTGAAGCGAGTGTTGCGTGGCCACACAACTGGACCTCAGCGCCGGGAGTAAACCACCGTAATTCAAAGACTCCAGCCGCAGAGGGAACAATAAAGGCCGTTTCGGATAGATTGTGCTGCGCCGCGAGGGCGAGCAAGGTGGCATCCGCCAGCCAGTCATCCAGCGGTATAACCGCCGCAGGGTTACCGCCAAAGGTCGTTTGGGTGAAGGCGTTAACGATGTACAGTGGCAAGCCCATTAAAACCAGGCCGACTCCATGGTGTAGGTCGTATCGTCGAGTTCGCTCAGCAGTTCCGCCCAGGCACGGGTTTGCGGTAATTCCCAACGGGCGAAATAGAGCATGCCCTGAATTTTGCCTCGGTAAAACGGTGCGTCGGCGGATGCCGGTTCAGCCAGTAGCGCGCCAGCGGCAACCACACCCTGGCGCAGCCACATCCAGCCGATCACCACGTGGCCAAAGAATTCCAGGTACTTTGCAGAGTTCGCCATGACCAGATCAATATCGCGTTCCAGCATGCTGCCCACCAAGACTTCGGTGGTACTTTTCAAATCACCCAATGCCAATTGCAGGGCAGCGACCATGGGTGCACATTCCGACACACGCCCCGCCTCAGCCAGTGTTTCCTCGATGGCTGCCAGACAGGCCTGGTAACCCGCCATGCCGTTTTGGGGCACTTTTCTACCCAATAAATCCAGTGACTGGATACCCGTCGTCCCTTCATGAATCGGGTTAAGGCGATTATCGCGATACATGAGCTCAACGGGATGCTCGTTGGTATATCCAGCACCTCCAAGGACCTGAATCGCGAGATCATTGGCCTTTGGGCCGTACTC
>JAKMEU010000331.1 GCA_022425845.1 Luminiphilus sp.
CCGTATCTCTTCTATATCACCCCGGGTAATGGGCTGTCGGTAGGCAATCAGCGAGAGGGTTTCCAACAGGGCACGCGAGTAGCGGGGAGGCCTCTCCTGCCAAAGTCTGCCAACCCATGTGGAGAGGCTCTGCCTGACCTGAAAACGATAGCCGCCTGCCACCTGCACCAACTCATAGCCCCTGCCTTCACAACGGCGCCCCACTTCTTCCAGGGCGTCACGCAAATCAGAATTAGCGGGACGATCGAACTCGTCAAACAACTGGCTGAGGCGCTGTAATGACAGTGCCTCTCCCGCTGCCATCAAGGCACCTTCAAGAATCTGGACCAACCCGGTATCACCCATCAATCGACCCTCGCCTTAACGTGGATCGGACCAAAACCTTCGGTTTGCACAATTTCCACCAGAGATTCCTTGATTAACTCCATAATGGCCAGGAATGTCACCACCACACCGAGACGCCCCTCCTCGGCCTTGAACAAGGACACAAAAGGCACAAAATTATTGGAGCGGAGCACCTCCAACACATCCGACATACGCTCTCGGGTAGACAGCGATTCACGCTGAATTTGATGGCTTTCGTACATATCAGCCCGCTTGAGAACCTCCCCCAAAGCCACCAGGAGCTCGCGCATGTCGAGGTCGGGTAGCGGTCGCTCACGTTTGAGGTCCGGGGGCTCTACTTTGGCCACCCAGGTATCTCTTTCCACCCGCGGCAGCGCGTCTATTTCTTCAGCTGCCTGCTTGAAGCGCTCGTATTCCTGCAGTCGCCGAATCAGGTTGGCCCGGGGATCGTCTTCCTCGTCTTCGACCTCAGAGGAACGCGGCAACAGCATTCGCGACTTGATCTCGGCGAGCATTGCAGCCATAAGCAGGTATTCCCCCGCCAGCTCAAACTGCATGGCATCCATCAGTTCGACGTACTGCATGTACTGCGCGGTTATTTCCGCCACCCCGATATCAAGAATATCGAGGTTTTGGCGGCGGATCAGATACAACAGTAAATCCAGCGGACCCTCAAATGCCTCAAGAATCACCTCGAGTGCCTGCGGAGGAATATACAAATCCTTGGGCAGATCGGTCATCTCCTGACCCATCACGATGGCGAACGGCATCTCCCCCTGCTGGGGGCTGCTTAGAAGTCGCTCTACGCGTTCAGGCGGCTGAAGCGCAGGCTTTTCTGCAGCCGGCTCCTGCGTTTCGGGGGGCAAGGTCGTATTCACCGCGGCAGTATAACTCAGGAACCCAGGAACCGTCTGCCATCGGAGCGACTGCGGGTCACTGGGAAAACCGGGCGATGTCGCCCAAACCTTCTCGCATGACTCTGGGCTCATCTTCTGACAGATCGATAACGCTGGTGGGTTCCAGGCCACAGAACCCGCCATCGATGACCAGCTCAACCTCATGTTCCAGGGTATCGCGGATATCATAGGGATCCGTCAGCGGGTACTCGTCCCCGGGGAGGATCAGGGTGACACTCATGATCGGTTCAGCCAGCTCAGCCAACAGTGCCTGTGCGATTCGATTGTCAGGCACACGGACCCCCACCGTTTTCCTGCGGGGATGTAGCAAGCGCCGGGGCACCTCGCCCGTCGCCTCAAGAATAAACGTGTAGGGACCGGGCGTGGCGTTGCGAATTAATCGATAAGATCGGTTGCTGACGCGGGCATACGTCCCCAGTACGGAGAGATCGGGACACATCAAGGTAAAGTTGTGACCGTCATCCAGCTTGCGAATGCGCCGGATACCCTCCAGAGATCGCTTGTCACCCAGCCGACAACCCAGTGCATAGGCCGAATCCGTGGGATAGGCGACAATGCCACCCCTTTGCAGGATTTCCACCGCCTGCCGTACCAACCGTGGTTGCGGGTTATCAGGATGGATGGCAAAAAACTGGCTCACAGCAACATCTCCCAAACCGTCGGCAGTCCCCCTGCGATGTCGGTGTCCACACCCAATTCGGCCCCGTAAACCCAATCCCGGTGAAAATCGCTACCCACCGATACCGCCAGACCCATCTCCTGGGAAAGACGCTTGAGATTTGTGATGTCGACAGTGCTCTGTCGGCCATTGACGATTTCGATCCCGGAGCCGCCCGCCGTCGTGAAGTCGCTGCAAAGGGCTCGCAATTTGCTGCGCGTGAATCGGTATTTCAGGGGGTGGGCCAGCGTTGCCACGCCACCTGCGGCCGTGATGGCCGAGACCGATTCATCCAGTTGCGGCCATTGGGTTTTACTATCGCCGGGCTTTCCGTCCCCCAGCCATTTATCAAAAGCTTTTCCAACCGTCTCCACATACCCCTGTGAAACCAGCCAATGTGCGAAATGCGGTCGACAGATCGGCCCGTCTCCCGCAAGCAGCTGTGCACCTTCAATTGCCCCGGGCATACCCAACTTGTCCAGCTTTGCGGCAATCTTTGCGGCTCTGTCGCGCCGCAATCGATCCAACTGCAGCAACAGGGCCGCAAGTCGCGGATTGTCGCCATCCACGCCCAAACCAACCACATGGATCGTGGCACCACCCCATCGACAGGACAATTCCACACCCGGAACCAGTGTTATGCCCTCGACGGGTGTCTTGCTGGCCTCCCGCCAACCTGCAAGGGTGTCGTGATCTGTAATGGCAAGCGCCTGCAGACCAAGCCCTTTGGCGCGGCGTACCAACTCAACAGGAGGCAACGCGCCGTCAGATGCGTTGCTATGTGTGTGGAAGTCAATCAACAAGGTCTCTACACTCGAAACATCACCGCGCAGAGACTACCAGAGATTCGCTGGATGGCAGTCCGGCAGAATACCGATCTCGCAAACTAGAGCGACACATGAAGCAAATTATAGAATTCATCCCCATCATACTGTTCTTCACGATCTACCAGATGGATGGATCAACGATTGATGTAATGGGTTGGTCCCACACCGTCAATGGCATCTACAGCGCGACTCAGGCGCTAATGCTGGCAACCTTGGTTATGCTGCCCATCCTGTGGCTGATGACCGGTGAGCTTGAAAAACGGTTGCTTTGGACCAGTTTGGCCGTCTTTGTTTTTGGTGGCGCAACCTTGTTCTTCAAAAACGAGCTCTTCATCCAGTGGAAGCCCAGCGTATTCAACTGGGGCATGGCCCTCGCCTTTGCCGTGTCGCAGTTTTGGGGTTCCCGCAACCTGCTGGAACGCCTGATGGGTGCACAATTGCAGATACCACGGCCTGTCTGGCGTAAGATATGCTGGGTATGGGTAGCGCACTTTACCATCGTTGGCGCCTTGAACCTTGTGGTGGCGTACCGGTTTTCCGAAGCCACCTGGGTTGCCTACAAGCTTTGGTCCGGTCTCGGCTTTACCCTGTTCATTATGGTTGTGACCGCTGTGTTGATGGGTCCCTGGCTAAAAGCCGATCCAGCATCAGGGGAGCAGGACACACCGTGAAACACGCTCTTTTCATAGCCGCAAGGGATTGGGGCCACCGCACACATCAGGAGGATGAACAATGATTGAACCGCACCGGCGACTACTAACTCTGCGCCCAGCCTTGCTGGTGCTGCTGTGCCTGGTGACCGGTTTTTCCCAGGCACAGGAACAGCGCTATATCACTGACGAAATTGTGGTGCCCGTGCGCAGCGGTGCCGGCGGGGAGTATCGAATCGTCAACAAAGGGCTTTCCTCCGGAACTCCGATTACCTTTTACAGCCTGTCAGAGGACGGCATATGGGCCGAGGTTGAGACCCGCGGCGGAACGCGTGGCTGGCTTCGAGCACAGTACATCCAGACTGAAATACCCAATGAACTTTTGCTCAAACAGGCCGAGGCCCGCTTTCAGGAATTGCAGGCCGATCGTGACAAACTGCTTGCCATGCTCGATGACACACAGACCGAAGCCTATGCGGCGGATGGGGAGCTCGCTGAACTGAGAACAAGACTGGCTGAGACCGACGCAGAACTTCTGGAGATAAAGCGCATTTCGGGAGCTGCCATTGAGCTCGACACCAGAAACCAGAGTCTTGCCCGAGAATTGGAGAGCAAGCGCTCGGAGGCGGAACTGCTAAAACTCGAAAACGTGCGCTTGCAGGAACGAATCGATAACAACCTGATTATTGACGGTGCACTTGCCGTGTTACTGGGTGTCATCATCGCTGCCCTCGCACCCCGCCTGATGCCGAAAAAACGACGCAATGACGGCTGGTCCTGAGACCGGCCACTGTCAAATACGGAGCCAAAACCATGCACTACCTTTATCGATGCACGCTTCTAGTTGGATTACTGTTGCTTCCCGGTCTGTCGCTGGCAAAGGACACCGTCAACAGCAATACAGTCAAACTGGTGACTTCTGCAGGAGACATCACCATCAAGCTCTACCCTGAGAAGGCGCCCGTAACCGTGGCGAACTTTCTCAACTATGTGGATAACGGGTTTTACAACGGTACGATTTTCCATCGCGTTATCAATAAGTTCATGATCCAGGGTGGCGGCTTTTCTGCCGATATGGCGCAAAAGGAGTCCGGGGAGCCTATTGTCAACGAAAGCCGCAACAAACTGCATAACATCAGGGGCACCGTTGCCATGGCGCGAACCAGCGATCCCGATTCGGCCACGGCACAGTTTTTTATAAACCAGCGCAGCAACCTGCAACTCGATTGGGCCCCAGGCAAAGAGGGATATACCGTTTTCGGGGAGGTTGTGAAAGGGATGAGCGTCGTGGATTTTATCGCGACAGCAGAGACCGATAGCGCACTCCTGAAGACAAGCGCCGGAGAGCGCCCTTTTCAGGACGTACCCCTGGAGGCCATCGTCATCAAGGAAGTAAAACGAGTCAAGGGTTCATGACCGACCTGAGTATCAATCTGAACAAGATTGCGTTGATACGAAACTCACGAGTTACCCGAATACCCGATGTCGTCGTCCACGCCCACATGTGTATTGCGGCAGGGGCCGATGGCGTTACGGTCCATCCGCGCCCCGATCAACGTCACATCCGGGCACAGGATTGTATCGACCTGCAAGAGGCGCTGACCGTTGAGCTGAACATTGAAGGCAACCCCTTCACTGTAGAAACCCTTAGCGACCGCGCGGATGTCGGCGACTACCCCGGTTTTATGGCGCTGATCCATCGCGTGCTGCCTGCCCAGGTCACCCTAGTACCGGATAGCGACGCGCAATTAACGTCAGATCACGGATTTGACGTGGCCCACAATGCGCGACGCCTGGAGCCCATTATCAGGCAACTCAAAGATCTGGGCTGCCGTGTCAGTCTCTTTATGGATCCTGATCCCGGAAGCATGCAAACGGTCGCAGATCTCGGTGCTGACCGAATTGAGCTGTATACAGAACGCTACGCTCGCGCCCACGAGGGGGGCGACTTCATCGATGTCCTGAGTGCCTATCAGGAAACCGCAGCCGCAGCGATAGACGTGGGTTTAGGCGTCAACGCCGGCCACGATCTCAACCTTATGAACCTCCCGGACTTTCAGATACCGGCTCTCGCTGAGGTATCCATTGGTCACGCCTTTACCGTGGACGCCCTGCAATGGGGTATCGCGGACACCGTGGCCCGATATCAGCGGGCCTTGGGCAAGTCGCTCTGAGGGCGGTGTTGCTTGGAGACCCAGACTGCCCTCGATCCACCACCCTACCTTGTTCCCCATAGCAAGGAGCAGATCCGCGTCCTGTACGCCGACCAATCACTTTTAATCGTTGATAAACCCCACTTGCTGCTCAGCGTACCGGGGCGACACCCGCTCAATCACGACAGCCTGGTCACCCGTCTGGAAACACAATTCCCGGGGGTGGCGGCCGCCCACCGCCTCGACCTCGACACCAGCGGCCTATTAGTCGTTCCGCGCACTAAAACGGCGCTGTCACATTTAAACAGGCAATTCCAGAACCGCAGCATCCAGAAAACCTATCTGGCATTGGTTTACGGCTCAGTGGAAAAAGATAGGGGAGAGATCGACCTGCCCCTCATCGCAGATTGGGAGAACCGCCCAAAGCAAAAAATCTGTCACGAGACAGGCAAACCTTCACTGACCGAGTTCAGGGTCATCGCCCGCCATGCAGCGCATTCCCTGGTGGAATTGAAACCCATCACGGGCCGCTCTCACCAACTTCGCCTGCATATGATGGCTTTGGGACACCCTATTCTGGGCTGCGACATGTATGCACACCCTAAGGCTCTGGCCGCAGCGCCGCGCCTTCTGCTTCATGCCTGCCAGTTGGAAATAGAACATCCCCTGTCGGGCGGGCGCCTCCGCGCCTTTTCCCCAGCGCCCTTCGACCATATGGGCCTGCAGGTAAAGCGCCCCGGCTAGCCCACTCTGGTATTTTATGACCTGACGACACCGCAGCCGCAAAGGGATACAACCGTGGTCAGCAGTAATACCGATAACAACACGCAAATCATTGTGGCAAAACCAAACCACTCTTCCTCATGGCGCAATAACCTCTGGATATTGGCCGCGGTTGCGGTTCCGTCCCTGGGTGCCGCACTGGCTTTTACCTTTCTTGGCGCCTGGCCCATACTCCCTTTTGCCGGTCTGGAGCTCCTGGCACTGGGAGGCGCGCTCTACTACGTCAACTGGAAGCTTCAGTATCGACACGTTATTACCCTGAATGATGAGATAGTCCGTATCGACAAGGGACACTACGCTCCGCGTCGCAGCTGGGAGTTCACGAGGGCAGAGTCCAATCTCGCCGTAACACCGGAGCAACATCCATGGGAAGGTCCCGCACTCGCGATACACGATCGCGAACAAACCGTATCGGTGGGTGAATTTCTTAACCGGGAGGACAGTCTGGAGTTGTTGTCACTGCTGAGGCAGGCGCTCAGGACCAACACCCATAGTGTTGCAGCCTCGAGACAGCTTTGAGTCATCCACGGTATGACAGGTACACTGCGCGACCTGTCTACTGCGTCGAGCCCCAATTAAGTTCATGACAACACACGCTGAAAAAGTTGGCTTTATCTCGCTTGGCTGCCCCAAGGCGCTGGTGGACTCCGAGCGCATTCTTACCCAGCTGCGCTCGGATGGATACGACATCACGCCAAACTATGAAGATGCCGCCGTGGTGATCGTCAATACCTGTGGCTTTATAGACAGCGCCAAGGAGGAGTCCCTGGAGGCCATTGGCGAGGCGATGCAGGAGAACGGTCAGGTTCTGGTGACAGGCTGTATGGGTAAGGGTGACGATGCCGCGCGTATTCAGGCCCTTCACCCCAGCATTCTGGGCATCTCTGGCCCCGCTGCCTACGAGGAGGTGGTCGGCGCTGTGCACCAGGCCATTCCCATCAG
>JAKMEU010000346.1 GCA_022425845.1 Luminiphilus sp.
TCTCCTCCAAATACCTCTGAACACACACGTGTCAGCGCCGCCGTCAGCGTCGTCTTACCGTGGTCTACGTGCCCAATCGTGCCCACGTTTACGTGGGGCTTCGAACGCTCAAATGCTTCCTTCGCCACTTTTCTCTTCCTCTGGTCTCTGCGGGCTAGGCGCCCGTTTGGTTTTTGGAAATAATCGCCTGGGCCACCGCATTCGGGGCCTCAGAGTACTGTGCAAATTCCATCGTATAGGTGGCCCGCCCCTGCGTAGCCGAGCGCAAATCCGTCGCGTAGCCAAACATTTCGGCCAGCGGCACGTCCGCATTCACCACCTTGCCGGCGGCGTTCTCATCCATACCCAGAATAATGCCCCGGCGACGGTTGAGATCACCCACCACATCGCCCATGTTTTCTTCAGGGGTGACCACTTCTACCTTCATGATGGGCTCAAGAAGCGCTGCGCCGCCCACTTCAGCGAGCTGGCGGGTCGCTAGGCTCGCGGCAATTTTAAAAGCCATTTCGTTGGAGTCGACATCGTGGAATGAGCCGTCGTAAAGGGTGGCTTTCAAACCCAGCAGGGGATAGCCCGCCAACACACCATTTTGCATCTGCTCTTCGATGCCCTTGTTAACCGCTGGAATATATTCCTTGGGGACAGTGCCCCCAACCACCTCATTGACGAACTCCAACCCTTCCGCATTGGCGTCCTCGGCGGGCTCAAACTTCACCCAAACGTGCCCGTACTGACCACGCCCACCGGACTGCCGCACAAACTTGCCTTCGATCTCAACCGTATTGCGTATGCGTTCACGGTAGGCCACCTGCGGCTTGCCAATATTCGCCTCAACGCTGAATTCACGGCGCATGCGGTCAACGATGATATCGAGATGTAGCTCGCCCATACCGGAAATAATGGTCTGGCCGGTCTCTTCGTCTGTCTTGACCCGAAAGGAAGGGTCTTCCTGAGCCAGCTTACCCAGCGCCACACCCATCTTTTCCTGGTCGGCCTGGGAGCGCGGCTCAACCGCAACCGAGATGACGGGTTCAGGAAACTCCATCCGCTCAAGCACCACCGCCTTTGCGGGGTCACACAAGGTATCACCGGTCGTCACGTCTTTAAGGCCAATAGCGGCAGCAATATCCCCCGCCAGGACCTCCTTGATTTCCTCACGGCTGTTGGCGTGCATCTGCACCATGCGACCGACACGCTCCTTCTTTCCTTTTACGGGGTTGAAAACAGCGGTGCCGCTGGTCAACTTGCCCGAATAAACGCGGAAAAATGTCAGGGTTCCGACAAAGGGGTCCGTGGCAATTTTGAAGGCAAGTGCGGCAAAGGGCTCATCATCATCGGAGTGACGCTGTGCAGGGGTCTCGCCATCCTCAAGCGTACCCTCTATCGCCTTGACCTCGGTGGGTGACGGCAGGTAATCAATTACGGCATCGAGCACCGCCTGCACGCCCTTATTCTTGAAAGCAGAGCCTCCCAGTACCGGGACAATCTCGTTAGCAAGGGTGCGTATACGAAGACCTCGCTTGATTTCCTCTTCCGTGAGTTCACCGTCCTCTAGATAACGGGTCATCAGGTCGTCGTCGGCTTCCGCCGCCGCTTCCACCATGAACTCACGCATCTCACTGACCTGATCAGCCATCTCGGCCGGCACATCGCCGTATTCGAAGGTGGTGCCCATGTCGTCCTCACTCCAGAGAATCGACTTGTTCTTCACCAGATCAACAACACCAACAAAGCCATCTTCGGCACCAATAGTCATCTGAATCGGCACGGCCGTGCACTTCAGACGCTCACGCAGCTGCTCGACCACATTCATGAAGTCAGCGCCGGCCCGGTCCATTTTGTTGACAAAGACCATCCGCGGCACTTCGTATTTGTTTGCCTGCCGCCAGACGGTTTCCGTTTGGGGCTGAACGCCCGAAGACCCGCACAGCACCACAACAGCACCATCGAGCACGCGCAGCGACCGCTCAACTTCAATCGTGAAGTCGACGTGCCCGGGGGTATCGATGATGTTGATGCGATGCTGCTCGTACTGCTGCTGCATCCCCTGCCAAAAACAGGTTGTAGCAGCGGAGGTAATGGTTATCCCGCGCTCCTGCTCCTGCTCCATCCAGTCCATGGTCGCCGCACCGTCGTGCACCTCACCAATTTTGTGGGACAGACCCGTATAGAACAGAACGCGCTCAGTGGTTGTCGTCTTTCCGGCATCCACGTGGGCGCAGATTCCAATATTGCGGTAGCGCTGGATTGGTGTCTGGCGAGCCACAATCGCGTCCTGGATGCCGGGTTTACTGACGCAGTGTCAGAATCGGAAGTGAGAGAATGCCTTGTTGGCTTCGGCCATGCGGTGCACGTCTTCGCGCTTCTTGACCGCGTTCCCCTTACCCTGGGAGGCATCGACGATCTCTCCAGCGAGTCGCTGGCGCATAGACTTCTCACCACGGCTGCGAGCGTAATCCACCAGCCAGCGCATAGACAGGGCGCCGCGTCGTGCGGGCCGGACTTCTACGGGGACCTGATAGGTCGCACCGCCCACACGTCGCGACTTGACCTCGACCATGGGGGCAATATTCTCGAGGGCTTCATCAAAGACTTCAATGGGGTCACGCTTGGTGCGCTCCTCAACGAGATCGAGGGCACCGTAAACGATGGATTCCGCGACTGACTTTTTGCCGCTGACCATCACGTGGTTCATAAACTTGGCTAGGGTTTGATTCCCGAACTTGGGATCGGGCAGGATCTCGCGCTTGGCGACGACGCGTCTACGTGGCATGGCTCTACTTCCTTTCTATCTTCAGGTTTACCCGGTCACTGTCCCTTGGAGGGTCATCTGTACCGGCCTTACTGTCGGATTTACCGACCTCATCCCGCCGCACAACCCCATGGATTGGCGACCGGTCATTCGATTACTTGGGCCGCTTGGCGCCGTACTTTGATCGGCCCTGACGGCGAGCCGACACACCGGAGGTGTCCAGGCTGCCACGCACCGTGTGGTAGCGCACGCCCGGCAAATCCTTGACTCGACCACCACGGATCAAAACCACGCTGTGTTCCTGCAGGTTGTGCCCTTCACCACCAATGTAGGAAGACACCTCAAAACCGTTGGTCAGTCGGACACGACACACCTTGCGCAAGGCCGAATTCGGCTTCTTGGGGGTGGTGGTGTAGACGCGGGTGCAGACGCCCCGTCGCTGAGGACAAGCCTGAAGTGCGGGAACGCCGCTCTTCATCACTTTTCGCTTGCGCGGCTTACGCACTAGCTGGTTGACGGTTGCCATTCAAAAGCTCCAAAAAAGCCAGGGGCCAGACCCCTGAAATAAAGAGCGCGCATTCTATAGACGCGCTCGTAAGTTTTCAACTACCCGTCGCCGGGGGATCGCCCCCCGCGAACAGGCTTATTTGTCAGCGGCCGGGGATTATTCGCTGTCTGCCCCCGCCTCTGCCTCTACCTTCTCCATCTCTTCGGCGAAGCTTTCGGTGAATTCTTCATCCGACATCGTGAGCTGAAGACCACCTTCTGCACGCTTACGGCGACGCTCCTCGTGATAGCTCAGACCCGTACCCGCAGGGATAAGGCGTCCGACAATCACGTTTTCCTTGAGCCCGCGCAGGTAATCACGCTTACCGGTTACAGCCGCCTCGGTCAGCACGCGGGTTGTCTCCTGGAATGAAGCCGCGGAGATAAAGCTCTCTGTTGCCAGGGACGCCTTGGTGATGCCAAGCAGCTCCCTGTCAGCCGTGGGTGATACATGGCCCTGAGCTTCAGCGCGATCGCACTCCTCGAGGAAGGTCGTGTACTCCACCTGCTCGCCTTTGATGAACGAAGAGTCACCGGGTGTCGCAATAATGACCTTACGCAACATCTGTCGAACAATGACTTCGATGTGCTTGTCATTAATCTTCACACCCTGCAGTCGGTACACTTCCTGGATCTCGTTCACGATGTACTCTGCCAGCGCGGCGATGCCCTTCAAGCGCAGGATATCGTGGGGGCTTAAGGGCCCTTCAGATACCACTTCGCCTTTCTGCACCTGCTCGCCCTCGAAGACTGTCAATTGGCGCCATTTGGGGATCAGGACTTCGTAGTGATCTGATCCGTCGGCCAACAACGATCCATCGGTAGGCGTAATCACCAAGCGACGCTTGCCTTTGGTCTCCTTACCAAAGCTGACGGTGCCCGAGATCTCAGCAAGAATGGCGGGCTCTTTGGGCTTGCGCGCCTCAAAGAGATCGGCCACACGGGGCAAACCACCGGTAATGTCGCGGGTCTTGGATCCTTCCTGCGGGATACGGGCAATAATATCGCCCACGCCCACCTCGGCACCGTCTTCCAGGTTAACCATGGCGTTGGGGGGCAGGAAGTAGTGCGCCGGGACATTGGTGCCGGCCAGGGTCAGTTCCTTACCCTTGGCATCAACCAGCGTCACCGCGGGCCGGATGTCCTTGCCAGCCGTAGGCCGCTCACCGGCCTCCATAACGGAGATACTGCTCAGACCGGTGAACTCATCGGTCTGCCGCTTAATGGTGACGCCTTCTTCCATCCCACTGAACTTAACCGTACCGGCCACCTCAGTGATGATGGGGTGCGTATGGGGATCCCAGCTCGCAACGATTTCCCCGGCACTGATCTCGGCCTCGTCCTGCACCTTGATGGCAGCACCGTAGGGCACTTTGTATCGCTCTCGCTCACGACCCACCTTGTCCAGTATCGACAGCTCACCCGAGCGCGATACGGCAACAAGCGCGCCGTCAGCGCGGGGGACCACTTTGATGTTATGCAGTTTCACGACACCATCAGAGTTGACCTGAATACTGTCCTGAGCCGCCTGACCGGAGGCCGCACCACCAATGTGGAAGGTCCGCATGGTCAGCTGGGTTCCGGGCTCACCGATGGACTGCGCCGCAACCACACCGATCGCCTCGCCCATATTCACCTGGTGTCCACGACCCAGATCTCGGCCGTAACAAGCTGAACAAATGCCATAGCGGGTCTTGCAGGTTATCGGAGATCGCACCTCGATTTCGTCAATACCCAGCTCTTCAAGCTTACGGGTCCAACGCTCGTCGATCATGGTGCCGGCCGTGAGATCACCCAGGCCCTCTACGGAAATGACTTCATCCGTGCCGGGCTTAACCACGTCCTTGGCCACGATCCGGCCCAGCACACGATCAGGCAGGGTTTCGATGATATCCCCACCGTCGATCACCGGCGTCATCAGGAGTCCCGCGTCTGTGCCGCAATCTTCCTCTGTCACCACCACGTCCTGGGCTACATCCACCAGCCTGCGTGTCAGGTATCCCGAGTTCGCGGTCTTGAGTGCCGTATCGGCCAGACCTTTGCGCGCGCCGTGAGTCGAAATAAAGTACTGCAGAACGTTCAGGCCTTCCCGGAAGTTGGCCACAATGGGCGTTTCGATGATCGAGCCATCGGGCTTGGCCATCAGGCCCCGCATGCCGGCCAGCTGTCGGATCTGGGCCGGCGAGCCACGAGCACCTGAATCAGCGTACATATAGACCGAGTTAAAGCTTGTCTGCTCTTCCTCTTCGCCGTCCCGGTTGATCACCGTTTCCTTGGAGAGGCTGGCCATCATGGACTTGGCCACCTGGTCATTGGTGCGCGACCAGATATCAATAACCTTGTTGTATTTCTCACCCTGGGTCACAAGACCGGCGGCGTACTGCTCTTCGATCTCAGTCACTTCCGCGTAGGCGCGATCCAGCATGCCAGCCTTCTCGTCTGGAATCTCGAAGTCATTGACCCCGATTGAAGAGCCCGACTTGGTGGAATACTCGTAGCCGGTGTACATCAGCCGGTCAGCAAATACGACCGTCGGCTTCAGGCCGACCACGCGGTAACACTGGTTGATAATCCGCGAAATAGCCTTCTTCACCATGGGCTGGTTGACCATGTCAAAGGACAGCCCCTCGGGTACGATTCGCCACAGCAGCGCTCGACCAACGGTACTTTCCACCACGCGGGTTTCAGTGACAGGTTCTTCACCAAGCACGTTGCGCGTTTCGGTGATACGTACCCGAATGCGCGCCTGCAGCTCAACCTGGCCCGCAGCATAAGCACGCTCAACCTCAGCGGCGTCGGCAAAGGTCATGCCCTCACCACGGGCATTGATGCGCTCCCGCGTCATGAAGTACAGGCCCAGTACCACGTCCTGCGAGGGCACAATGATGGGCTCACCGGATGCGGGGGACAGGATGTTGTTGGTGGACATCATCAGGGCACGGGCTTCAAGCTGCGCCTCGAGAGTCAGCGGCACGTGCACGGCCATCTGGTCCCCATCGAAGTCGGCGTTATAGGCCGCGCAGACCAGCGGATGAAGCTGTATCGCCTTACCTTCAATCAAGACGGGCTCGAACGCCTGAATACCCAAGCGGTGCAGCGTGGGCGCCCGGTTCAGCAATACGGGGTGCTCACGGATCACTTCGGCGAGGATGTCCCAGACTTCAGGGGGCTCCCGCTCCACCATTTTCTTGGCCGCCTTGATCGTGCTGGCGAGTCCGCGGTGCTCCAGCTTGCCAAAGATGAAGGGCTTGAACAGCTCGAGTGCCATCTTTTTGGGCAGGCCACACTGGTGCAGGCGCAGCGTGGGTCCGGTCACGATCACTGAACGGCCCGAGTAGTCGACACGCTTACCCAACAGGTTCTGACGGAATCGACCCTGCTTACCCTTGATCATGTCGGCCAGCGACTTCAGCGGGCGCTTGTTGGAACCGGTAATCGCCCGACCGCGTCGTCCGTTATCCAGCAGGGCATCTACCGCTTCCTGCAACATGCGCTTCTCGTTGCGCACGATGATATCGGGGGCGTTGAGGTCCAGCAGTCGCTTCAAACGGTTGTTGCGGTTAATGACCCGGCGGTACAGATCGTTGAGATCTGACGTGGCGAAACGGCCGCCATCGAGGGGTACCAGTGGGCGCAGATCCGGCGGCAGTACCGGCAGCACATTGAGGATCATCCACTCGGGATCGTTACCCGAGTTGGCGAAAGCCTCAAGCAACTTGAGCCGCTTGGACAGCTTTTTGATTTTGGTCTCGGAATTGGTCGCCGGAATTTCCTCGCGAATACGCTCGACTTCCTGATTGATTTCGATCTGGGACATGAGGTCCTGAATGGCCTCAGCTCCCATCTTCGCGGTGAATTCGTCTCCGAACTCTTCCATGGCCTCGTAGTACTGCTCGTCATTGAGCAGCTGGCCCTGGTCGAGGGCCGTCAGCCCGGGATCGGTCACAACGTACGATTCGAAGTAAAGAATGCGTTCTATGTCCCGCAGCGTCATATCCAGCAGCAGTCCGATACGTGACGGCAGCGACTTGAGGAACCAGATATGGGCAACCGGGCTGGCCAGTTCAATGTGCCCCATACGCTCGCGGCGGACCTTGGCCAGTGCGACTTCCACGCCGCACTTTTCACAGATCACACCACGATGCTTGAGGCGCTTGTACTTACCACACAGGCATTCGTAGTCCTTGACCGGGCCAAAAATCTTGGCGCAGAACAAACCATCCCGCTCGGGCTTGAACGTTCGGTAGTTGATGGTCTCGGGCTTTTTAACTTCGCCGTAGGACCAGGAACGGATCATTTCCGGGGATGCCAGACCGATACGGATGGCATCGAAGTCTTCGCTCTTTTCCCGGCTTAGCAGATTCAGCAGATCTTTCACGTCTTATCCTCCTCAGAAGCCTTCGGACTCAGACTCGAGATCGATATCGATACCGAGAGAGCGAATTTCCTTGATCAACACATTGAATGACTCGGGCATACCCGGCTCCATGCGGTGATCACCATCGACAATGTTCTTGTACATCTTGGTACGTCCCGCCACGTCGTCCGACTTGACGGTGAGCATCTCCTGCAGGGTATAGGCGGCGCCATAGGCTTCCAGGGCCCAGACCTCCATCTCCCCGAACCGCTGCCCACCAAACTGGGCCTTGCCGCCCAACGGCTGCTGGGTAACGAGGCTGTAAGATCCGGTAGACCGCGCATGCATCTTGTCATCAACCAGGTGGTTGAGTTTGAGCATATACATGTACCCCACTGTTACGGAACGCATGAAGGCGTCCCCCGTCCGGCCGTCGTAGAGCGTTAACTGCCCGCTATCGGGTATATCCGCGAGGCGCAGCAATGACTTGATCTCTTCTTCGGCGGCACCATCGAATACCGGGGTTGCCATGGGCACACCCGCCCGCAGGTTATCTGCGAGTTCCATCAGTTCCTGATCGCTCAAACTGTCGATATCGGCATCACGACGCTTATCAGAGGCGTGGGCATAGATTTTCTTGAGGAAGGTTCGCAGTTGGCTGACTTTGGCCTGCTGCTCCAGCATCTCATTGATTTTAATACCCAGCCCATGGGCAGCCATGCCCAGGTGCGTTTCCAGGATCTGGCCCACGTTCATCCGCGAGGGCACGCCCAGCGGGTTCAGAACGATATCAATGGGCTCACCCTGCTCGTCATAGGGCATGTCCTCGACGGGCATGATGACCGAGATAACACCCTTGTTACCGTGTCGTCCCGCCATCTTGTCGCCGGGCTGAATCCGCCGCTTGACGGCAAGGTAGACCTTCACGATCTTGAGTACGCCAGGGGCGAGGTCATCACCACTGGACAGCTTCTCCTGCTTGCTGTCGTAGCGCTCGTCGAGCTGCTTGTTCTGCTCTTCAAGGAGAGCCTGCGCAGCGGCCAACTGGTCGTTGAGCTCGGCGTCACCCAGCTTCAGCTTGAACCACTGCTCGCGATCGAGATCAGCAAGCACTGCATCCGTAAGCTTGGTGCCCTTGGCGAGGCCACCACCACTGAGGGTAGTCTGCCCGCGCAACAGGGCAGCCAGGCGAGCATAGGTCGCCTCTTCGTAGATCCTCAGCTCCTCGCGCAGGTCCTTTCGGTAGTCTGCCAGCTGGGCATTTTCAATCTGCTTGGCACGAGGATCCTTTTCAAGACCGTCCCGGGTGAACACCTGTACGTCGATCACGGTGCCCTTGTAGCTTGAGGGCACGCGCAGTGACGTATCTTTTACATCCGACGCTTTCTCACCAAAGATGGCGCGCAGCAGCTTCTCTTCCGGCGTCAGCTGGGTTTCGCCTTTCGGCGTGACCTTGCCCACCAGAATGTCACCAGCATCCACCTCGGCACCGATGTAGACAATGCCGGATTCATCCAGCTTGCCCAGTGCGCCCTCACCCACGTTGGGTATATCGGCGGTGATTTCCTCAGAGCCCAGCTTCGTGTCACGGGCTATACAGGTCAGTTCCTGAATGTGGATAGTGGTAAAGCGATCTTCCTTGACTACCCGCTCCGAAACCAGAATCGAGTCCTCAAAGTTGTAGCCATTCCAGGGCATAAACGCGATACGCATGTTCTGACCCAGTGCCAGCTCACCCATATCCACCGAGGGTCCATCGGCAAGCACGTCGCCGCGATCAATCCGATCACCCACCTTGACGATGGGGCGCTGGTTGATACAGGTGTTCTGGTTTGATCGCTTGTACTTGGTGAGGTTGTAAATATCAACCGGGGACTCACCCTTGCCAACGCCATCGGCATCGACCCTCACCACAATGCGGCTTGCATCGACAGAATCGATGGTTCCGGCACGGCGGGCCACTTCACAAACGCCCGAATCAGAGGCCACGTAACGCTCCATACCCGTACCTACCAGCGGCTTGTCAGCCACGAGGGTGGGCACAGCCTGACGCTGCATGTTTGAGCCCATCAGGGCACGGTTGGCATCGTCATGCTCGAGGAACGGAATGAGGGCCGCAGCAATCGACACCACCTGCTTGGCCGATACATCCATGAAATCCACTTCAGCGGCGGGCTTGATGGTGAATTCGTTCATGTGCCGCACGTTGATCAGGTCGTGCACAAAACGATTTTTCTCGTCCATCTGCGCTGAGGCCTGGGCAATCACATGCTCCGCCTCGTTGATTGCCGAGAGGTATTCAATTTCGTCCGTCACCACGCCGTTAACAACCTTGCGGTAGGGTGCCTCGAGAAACCCATACTCATTGGTTCGCGCATAGGTGGCCAACGAATTGATCAGGCCAATGTTGGGGCCCTCAGGTGTTTCAATGGGACAAACCCGTCCGTAGTGGGTCGGGTGCACGTCACGTACTTCAAAGCCCGCGCGTTCGCGGGTCAGGCCGCCGGGACCGAGGGCAGAAACCCGCCGCTTGTGGGTCACTTCGGAGAGCGGGTTGTTCTGGTCCATAAACTGGGACAGTTGGCTGGAGCCGAAGAACTCTTTCACCGCCGCCGATACCGGCTTGGCGTTGATCAGGTCCTGGGGCATCAGCCCCTCGCTCTCGGCCATGGAGAGTCGCTCCTTAACCGCCCGCTCGACTCGCACGAGACCCACCCTGAACTGGTTTTCAGCCATCTCACCAACGGACCGAATGCGTCGGTTACCCAGGTGGTCAATGTCGTCAACGACCCCTTTGCCGTTACGGATATCCACCAGCGCCTTGAGCACATCGACGATGTCTTCCCGATCCAGAGTGCCGATTCCCTCAGAGGAATCGCGTCCCAATCGGCGATTGAACTTCATGCGTCCGACGCCCGACAGGTCATACCGATCGGGAGAGAAGAACAGGTTCTGAAACAGGTTTTCCGCAGACTCCTTGGTCGGCGGCTCGCCCGGGCGCATCATGCGGTAGATTTCCACCAGTGACTCGAGCGCATTGCGCGTGGGATCCTGCGCCAGGGTATCGGAGATGAAGGGACCGCAGTCAATCTCATTGGTGTAAATCGTTTCAATTGTGTCGATCTGCTTTTCACGCAGGGTCGCCAACAACTCTTCGGTTATCTCGAGGTTGCATTCGACCAGCACCTCGCCGGTGTCGGTATCGATCACATTCTTGGCCAATCGCCGTCCGAGTAAATACTCGTCGGGGACGGCCAGATACTGAACGCCCGCTTCATCAAGCTGCCTGATATGACGAGCCGTGATTCGCCGACCGCGCTCAACCAACAGCTTGTCGTCAGCCATGATATCGAAGGCCGCCATATCCCCTTGAAGCCGCTTTGGCACCAGGGTCATGGTCGCCGAGTTCTCATCACCCAACTGGAATGACGTGGTCTCGTAGAACATCGCGAGGATTTCTTCGCTCTCGTAGCCCAGTGCCCGCAAGAGCACGGTGGCCGGCAGTTTACGGCGACGGTCGATACGCGCGAAGACCTGGTCCTTCGGGTCAAATTCGAAGTCCAGCCAGGATCCGCGGTAGGGAATCACTCGGGCAGAGTAAAGGAGCTTGCCCGATGAATGGGTCTTGCCCTTGTCGTGGTCAAAAAAGACACCGGGGGAACGGTGTAACTGGGACACGATGACGCGTTCGGTCCCGTTGATCACGAAGGTTCCGTTTTCGGTCATGAGCGGAATCTCGCCCATGTAAACGTCCTGCTCCTTGATGTCCTTGATCGACTTGGAGGAGGACTCCTTGTCATAGATGATCAGGCGAACCTTGACCCGCAGTGCGCAGGCGTATGTCGTGCCGCGCAGGACGCATTCGTCCACGTCGAACACAGGCTTGCCAAGGTTGTAGCCAACGTACTCAAGAGCGGCGTTGCCGCTGTAGCTGGCTATGGGAAATACCGACTTGAAAGCCGCGTGCAGGCCGTGCTCGCCGCGCTCCTCAGCAGCAACCCCATCCTGGGTAAACTTTCGGTAGGAGTCCAACTGGATTGCCAGCAGGTAGGGAATATCCATTACCTTTGCCAGCGACCCGAAATCTTTACGGATGCGTTTCTTCTCAGTGTATGAGTAAGCCATCAAAACTCCCCAGCGATGTACTGTCAGATCATTCCAACCGTTATCCGGTCACAGGGACCGGGAACGAGCCGGGGCACCCATGCGCCCCGGCCCAACTTGGGCCCACCTGAGTGGGCCTGCATCGGTCTTACTTAAGCTCGGCTGCGCCGCCGGCTTCTTCGAGCTGCTTCTTGATGTCTTCCGCCTCGTCCTTGCTGGCGCCTTCCTTGACGGGAGCAGGCGCTCCGTCGACGACAGCCTTGGCTTCCTTCAGGCCCAGACCCGTGATCGCACGTACAACTTTGATCACGTTGACTTTCTTTTCGCCCGCAGACGTCAGAATGACGTCAAACTCAGTCTGCTCAGCTGCTGCGCCGCCAGCGTCGCCGCCTGCTGCTGCAGCCGGTGCAGCGGCTACAGCTGCTGCTGCCGTTACACCAAACTTCTCTTCCATCGCCTCGATCAGCGATACGA
>JAKMEU010000371.1 GCA_022425845.1 Luminiphilus sp.
CCTCGTTCACTACAGCCAACAGGACGCCGACAGCTTCACCGAAAATGTGTCGGGACCGGACCCAATTGGCACCGATGCCCAGCGATTTGAAGCGCAGATCAGCGTCAATTTCACCGACAGCATTCAATGGAATATGCGCTATTTCAGCGCAACATTCGAGAATGAAACTTTGGAGCGCGCCAAGCTGGATGGGTACCGCAATGAATCCGGTGCACCCTCAAAGCTGGGCGAAATCGTGATAAACCCCGAGCTATTTTCACCCGTGGCTATCGCGCCCGATCAGTCAGACCCCTTCAAGCGCAGCTCGGATTTCCAGGGGTTCGTTGAGGTTGACGATCAGGAAACCTATCAGTCAACGCTGACTATTGATCTGAACAGCCTGTCCATTCGATTACTTAATGGCTATCAGGATTATAGTTGGAATGGCGCTAAGGATTTTGACGGTACGGCCAGCCCCGCGTCTTTTATCGAAACTATTGGCCAGGCTGAGACGACAACGCAGCATGAATTGCAGCTGTTTTCTAACCACGATGGTGGATTGCAGTGGTTGTTGGGCGCGTTCTATCTAAAAAATGAACTCGATCAGCCCTATGTGCTGACCGATGCTAACAACCCATTTCTTGTTCAGAATCTTTCGGCAGTACCGAATCCAGAGGGTGTGTTTTATGCCCAGCGTGGCGAGCTCGAGGTGGAGTCCACCGCAATCTATGGACAGATCGATTGGGATGTAACAGGGCGCCTCAGTTTGTCGGCCGGTCTGCGCTACAGCGAGGACGAGAAAGTTGGCGACGAATCACAGACGATCTTTTATGACTCGGTCCTTGATTTTTGCGGTGAGCAACGCCTTCCAGAATTGATTGCCAGTGGCGACCCCTATTTCACGCCACCGGGCTGCCCACGTTTCGGATTGCTGGTGTCGGACCTGGAGGATAGCCACCAAGAAAAGTGGGATTCAACAGACTTTCGCCTAAGTGCATCGTTTGATATCTCCGATCAGGGAATGGTTTATGGCACCTTTTCAACAGGCTACAAGGCCGGTGGCTTTAGGCTGGGGGGGATGCAGGATGATGAAGCGACGCCTGAAAATGAATCCACGGTCGCCAATGAAGAGGTTAAAGCCTATGAGGTGGGTTTTAAGGGAACGCTGGGAGAAAATCTTTCCGTTCGTTCGGCACTGTTTTTCTACGACTATCAGGATATGCAAGTCGAGCTGGGAATTTTGGACCCCAATAGCGGTATCGTCACCAGTCGACTGGCTAATGCGCCCGATGTAGATGTGTACGGTTTTGAGCTCGAGAGTACCTGGGCCGTCAGCGAATCATTGCTGCTGCTGGGAAATTACTCGTACCTCAAATCAGAATACAAAGCCGACTTCTTCATCTCGGACAATAAATCCAATGAGGTGAGGAATGTTCGGGGCAATGAGCTAAACCGCACACCCAACAACAAGTTAAGTCTGTCAGCAATCTACACCCGGCCCCTCGCCGGTGGCGCAGCTGCTATCAGCGCCAACTACAGCTGGGTGGATACGCAATACGTTACGGTCTTCAATGATGATATTGAAACTATCGATAGTTACCACCAACTGACCGCACGTGCGGCTTGGCGTCCTGCCAGTGAGCGATTTGAGGTTGCCCTTTATGGTTTGAACCTGACTGACGAAGTCAGCTTTGCCAACGATTATTCAGTCAGCGCCCTGGCCGATGGCGTTCGCCGTACCGGAACGCCGATTAACCCCCGCACTTATGGTATCGAGGTGGCCGTATTTTTCTGATGGTTTTCGCTGGGCTGAAAGCCCAGCGCATTTTAAATGACCAGAGTTTGAAACGACGTTATCCGATATCAATGTTTTGGCACTGGAACGGTTTTTGGCGTAGTTGACGCCAACGCTGCAAATGTTGCCGCGTGTTGCAACCAACGGCTGCTAGTAAAGGAGTCCCATGTTTTCAATAGATCCATCTGCGTCGTATATGATGCCTGCGCACTTCGGTCCCAGATACACTGGAGAGAAGACCAGCGGTTGGTACCATGACGTTACGGTGATGGCTGTACCTTACAGGACGGACCGAGATAAGTTGGCGGCGCTTTTGCCCGCGGGCTTTGAGTTGACTGACGATGCGGTCATTACCGTTTATTACGCCTGCAATAAAAATATCGATTGGTTGGCCGGCCGCGGCTACAACATGGTTGGGGTCAACGCCAGCGCGATCTTCAATGGCGCGAATGAACAGCTCGAAGGAAATTACGCCTTAGTCATCTGGGAAAATCTGACCGACCCCATACTGGTGGGACGGGAGGTGCAGGGCATCCCCAAAATATACGCAGATATCCCCGACCATGTCATTGATGACGGGCGTTGGACTTGTGGCGCCCGTCATTTCGGCAACAGGATTGTCGATATCAACATAAAAAATCTTGTTGAAGTCCCCTCTGGCGACGTGGCTGCTGCGGAATTGGCGAGAGAGAACAAAACACACCCTATGACCTGGCGGTATCTTCCGGCGGCCGGCGGCTACGGCCCTCCGTCGGTGAGCGAGCCGGTCACTTTTCCGTCAACAAACATACTCAAGCAGGTGATGGTGGGTGAGGGAGTCCTGAGCTGGGAAGCACTGACCTGGGAGCAGAACCCCACGCAGTTTCATATTGTCAACACGCTTGGGGCGTTGCCTGTCATTGAGTACTTACCGGCAATTGTTACCCAGGGAAGCACCAATTTGGCGCTGCCTGAACAGTGGACCCGTAGCCTGTTGCCGATGCAGCAGGGCGTGTAGCCTGTGCCTATGTATCAGGACGTTCAGTCTGTATGTTTTGTAGGATCAGGAGCAATGGGCTGCTTTAATGCGCTTGTGGCTGGCGCAGCTGGACTGAACTGCTCGGTCTACGATTCCTATCCGGCTGCACTGGGCTCGCTTCCAGATCGCCTGCGTGCGACAGGGAGCCACCTGTGTCAGCAGGGTTTCTTTGCCAGTGATGACCTGAACAGGGCCCTCGACAGGATCACACCTACCGCTGACCTCGCCGCTGCCATTGCCGACGCCACGCTGATCAGTGAATCGGTGCCTGAGCAGCCCGACATTAAAAGAGCCGTACTGGCAGAACTTGATAGCCTGTGTGGCGAGCATGTCATCATTACAACCAATACATCCACACTGTTACCCTCTGAGCTTGAGGGCGCCCTGACAAAGCCCGAGCGCTTTGCCGCGCTGCACTCCCACCTCGGGGCAAGAGTGTTTGATATCGTTGGTGGCAGCACCACCGACCCCCAACTCCTCGTGCAGTTGGAAGCTTATGTCAGGCGTCTGGGTGGTTACCCCTTGCTCTTGACCAAGGAAAACCCGGGCTATGTAATCAATTCAATACTGGGACCCTTACTGACGGCCTCTATACTTCTTCTGACAGAGAAGGAAACGTCTGCGGAGGCGATTGATCGAGCGTGGATGCGCAGCCAGTCAGTACCCATAGGGCCTGTAGGGCTCATGGACCTGTTTGGACTGGATGTCATTTTCGACAGTTGGCAGCGACCGGGTAAGCATAATCATCACTTGCGGTCCCGCGTCCTAGCCCAACTGTCCCCGCTCATTGAGGACAATGCGTTGGGTATCAAATCTGGACGTGGGTTCTACAGCTATCCCGACCCAAGTTATGCACAGGCAGAATTTTTGGCAGCAGATAGCGATAACGGGATTGAAAATTGCCTGGTAGCGGTTTTTCTGACTCAGGCACTGGCCCTGGCCGCTAACGAGGTCGTAGAAGCCCAAAAAGTCGATGAGGCTTGGACGCTATCCTTTGGTTCGCCCCGGGGGCCCTTCGCCCAGCTTCAAGCCCTGGGCATACCCGCGTTGAAAAAGTATCAGGATGAGGCCCTCCGTAGAGAGCTGCTTGATGATGATGTTTTCAATCTTGTCAGTGAATACCTTACAACCACTGCACCACCCCTCTGAGAACCGTCCTGGCGTGCCCGGTCATGTCACCGTATCTAGCTATGTCTCAGGTTCCAAGCGCCAGCCTGTGAAGCGCAGCCGATCTGTTGTAAGCGTCAAAAGCCCAGTGCGGGAGCCTTCCTATGATCGGGATGGTTTTTACCGGGAGACACCATTCTAGGCATTGAGCCCGGGCTGAAAGAGTTGGACATGGATACCTACAAATGACGAAAGACAGCGGCAACAATCACCAATCGTTACCACTTCGCGCCCAAATTCTGCATGGTATTGGGGCCATGGCCTATGGCATCAAAGACAACGGCTTCGCCTACTTTTTGTTGCTGTTCTACAGCACGGTTGTTGGTCTTGAGTCTGCTCTTGTGGGTACCGCACTCCTGATTGCCATGGTGCTCGATGCACTCAGTGATCCGGTGATTGGCTACTGGTCGGACCGAACGCGGTCCCGCTGGGGACGGCGTCATCCCTTTATGTATGCCTCTGCATTACCTGTCGCAGTTTGTTATGCCTTTCTGTGGAGTCCGCCCGACTGGAGTAGTCAGGGGTTATTCTTATATCTGCTGGTCATGGCAGTGCTGATCAGGACACTGATCACCCTGTTTGAGACGCCCAGTTCGTCGTTGTTGCCGGAGTTGACGCTTGACTATGACGAGCGCACCGCCGTGCAATCATGGCGCTTGTTCTTCGCCTGGACAGGTGGCACTGCTCTTGCTGTGATTATGTTTGCATTCCTCCTGGTTCCAACGCCGTCACAAGCTATTGGCACCCTCAACCGCGACGGCTACGCAATCTACGGGTGGTTAGCAGCCGGCCTCATGTTTGTGTCTATCATGACCTCGGCACTGGGAACCCAAAAATACGTTCGTTATTTTGGTCCTGAACACCCAATGACCCGGGGTTCATTGGCAGGGGCTTTTGGGGAGATCAAGGAAACCCTCTTTGACAAAAATTTCTTTGCCCTCATTTTCTCCAGTATTTCCGGGTCTGTGGCGACGGGGCTTTCTGCCGCACTGTCATTCCTGATGCTCACTTATTTCTGGCAGTTTTCTTCGCTCCAGATTTTCTATTGGACGGCATTGGTGGTTTTGTCAGCGGTTATGGGCATGCTCATTGCACCCAGAGTCGCGAGGTCGCTGGGTAAGAAACGCGCCGTATTAGTCCTTGGCGCGCTGGCGTTTACCATCCAGCCTCTTCCTGTGCTGCTTCGGTTGTTGGATGTTCTACCGGCAAACGGCGATCCGATCCTGTTTCCTATTATTGTCACTATCAATACGCTGGATCTTGGGCTGATCATAGCGATGCAGGCGGTGCTGGGTTCCATGGTCGCAGACCTAGTTGAGCAAGCTCAGGTGACGACAGGACGTCGTAGTGAAGGGGTCTTCTTTGCGGCCATGACCTTCGTCCGTAAAACCAACCAGGGTATCGGGGTATTTTTTGCGGGATTGATGCTGCAATGGGTCGACTTTCCAGAGGGCTCTGCGCCTAGCGAGGTGAGCCCTGACGTGCTTTGGGACCTCGGTGCAACATTGATTCCCAGCCAATGTATTTTATGGGCGCTGATGCTGTGGGCGCTGGTTTATTACCGTATTGATCGTGACCGCCACGAAGCCAATATTGCGCAGTTGCAGCAGTAGCAGTGTCGAAAACGGCGTTGATGGTCGATGCGGGAAAGCCTGTGCCCGCGATATCCTGACTTCATGTACACGGTAATCCAAAACGCCGAAAATCAGTCCTTGTTGAACTAAAAAAAAGGGGCCCATGAGGACCCCTTGTGCAATTTCCCCGCAGGGCGGGCGCGTATCTCGGTACGCCTTCACACCGTAACGGCGTTGCCCCGGAAGATTTTCGAGAGGTAGCGGCTTTCCTTGGGCGATGGAGCAGGCACAGAGCACTGCATGACCGCTGCAACCAGTCGCTCCATTTCCTCAGAGAGTTCCTGATCGTTAGAGGGCTCCTCGGTATGAGCCCGCCGCGTTAGCTGCACCTGATTGACCGCTGGAACCGTTGGCAGTCGCTCACCTTCCACGCCCAGCGTTACGGTAAACGCATGCAGTGAGTTTTTGACGAACAGTGCCAGCGCAAATTCCTCTCGCGTAGACGCCAGGGAAGTATCCGGTGTCAACAGGACAATCTGGCAGTTGGGTACCAGCGCCGCGATTCGTGCACTGCGGAAATGGTGGGTCAGCTGCTCATGGACAAGCTGTCGGAACTGCTCGTCTGACAACACGCGATCCCAGTCACCACCGCGCTCTCCCGCCAAAGCGTTGAGAGGCAGGCGCTCGAAGGGGCTGCTGACAACCACATCAAAGCCGCCTTCATTTCGCAGCAGGTTATCCAGGGCACCCTCGATGTCATTGCCTATACAGCGCACTTCGATGTTGTCTGAGTTGTCACAATCAAGGGCATGGAAGAGGGCCGTTGAGGTCTCCTCAGTCCTGGTCAGTACCCAAAGCTTTTCGATGCCGTTATGAGTAAATCCTTTGGCGATCTCGGTAATTTCGTTTCTCATGCAGTCGCCCAGCACCACCACGCGCTTGCCGTTCAGACGGGCAAGGTCCTTTTCGCTGGGCGAGAGCAGCAACTCACCCTCGGTCACCGAGCGATCAAACTTCAGCCCGCCGGAGGGGTGGAAGGTCTCGCCACTGACGATTTCATCGGCAAGGTGGAAGACCGTGGACAGGCCGACCTGCTCGTCGGTGGGCATCTTGTGCAAATGCAGACGATTCAGGATGCCGGACTCGATCTGGCTGGCCGACTGCAGGCAGGCCTCCTTATCGAAGAAGGGCGAGGGCGCATCGACGAATGATCCCAGGAAATCATCTTTGTCTTCCGCAGTGAAGATACCGGCGTTGACCAGTCGCTCGACCAGTTTCACCGCCATGCCCATATGCAGGAGACACTTGTTCGAGCTGCCCATGCCTCCGGAATCCTTAACCTGCGCATAGAGGCGGCTCAGCCCCCGGGGCAGATTCCGGGAGGGGAGGACTTCAATGGCATTGGCGGATAGCTTCCGGATCTCCTCAATGGGATAGCCCTCGGCGGCGGCCGCTAAGATGGCCGCGTGGACCTGGTTCAGGCGCTTGTTCTCCAGAACCAGCCGACCGCGGCGGTCGAACAGCCCGGGTGCATCCCCCAGACCGCGCAGTCGGGCACCATCAACCGGGCCCGGGGCCAGGGCATTGATCTGGATCTCGGGGCCGAGATGGCGAGACAGGATCTCGGCCAATACCCGCTGACCGGCCTTGGATACTGCGTAGTCGGCCCGGTTTGGATAGGCCACCGCCACATACTTTTCACCCCCGAAATAGCTGGAGACGTTCAGTATCGAGCCACGACCCTGGTCCTTCATCAACGGGCCAAACTTGCGGATCAGGGAGTAGTTGGAGATCAGGTTCGCCTCCATGGTGCGATCCCAGTCTTTCAGCGTCATATCCACAACCATTTCCTCGGCGCCGGATATGCCGGCGTTGTTGATGAGGAAATCGACCTGTCCGAACAGGTCAACAGCGTGTTGATGCAGCTGGTCGAGGGCTGCCGGATCACCCACGTCGATATTGGCAAGCGTGTGGATTCGCGAATCCGCGTTCGGATAACCGATACCTCGGAGTTCATCGACAATCTCGGATTTAGCTTCAAGCAATTTGCTTTCGCTGCGCGCACTGAGAAGAACCCGCGCGCCGGCAATCGCCAAATAGCGGCCCAGTTGCAGGCCTATTCCCAGGCTGCCGCCCGTGATTACCGCGGTTTTGCCTTTGTGCAGGCCCGGTAGTACACGCATCATCGACGTCGGCATGGCGCCCTTACCCGTCGCCCGCCTGATGTCTTTGGGTATCCACAGGTTGATCGGGTCCATCTGTCGAACCCGGTTGGTCAGCGTGGCGGCCCAGTCGGCGGCAAAGGGCAGGGCGTCCCGATCCTCTGTGTCGTAGCGAACCAACTGGTTGGGTTGTACCGCCCAGGATAGTTCGCCCGCACTGGTTAGCGTATCGTCCTCGTGGCGCCAGCCGCGAATCAGTGCCTCGTTGGACGCGCGTATGACCTCATTCAGCAGGTTGCCGTGACCGTCACTGGGATTGGTGACATAGGTGATCGCCGGTGGCTCGCATTTACCGAACCAGCGACTCAAATTGGTCGCCAGGGTGGAGGCGAAGGCAACGGGTGCGACCACCTCATCTTTAACAAAGTTCTCGACATCTTCGTCGGTGGCAGTGCAGATCGAGTAACCGTACTGGCCATTCTTTTTCTGGGGCAGCACGATCACGCCATCCAGCCGACCGAAATGGTCGTCAATGAACTGCATAGTGCGATCCATGGACTCCCGTCGTAACGGGTCAAGGTGGGATAGTTGCACTGCCTCGAGCTCTCTTGACTGAATAATTGCGCGGGCGTGACCCACTGATTCCAGGCTGCGGAAGGCAAGTAGCACCCGGGCGCCACTCTCGGTGTGACGCTCCGCGAAGGTGACCGCCTCTTCGTAGTCCGAACCTCCCAGAACCAGGACGATGTTGTCGGACAGATCTTCCAGACGCTTGTCGGGCCAGGAGACCAGTTGTGAACGGCTCTGGGCCGGTACCTGCATGCCGTTGGTTACTTCCACGTGGTGGCCCGAAAGCGCTGCGGACTCTTCAGAGGCCAACCACGTGATGGCGGAAGCCACATCGGTGGGCGTCGGATAGCGGTAATCCAGTCCGCCCTCACCGTCACGGGTTGTAATCATCAGCCCCCGAAACTCCTGGCCTGTGCTGCCCGGCTCAAGGCCCTGTAACTCGTCCATACGCGCGAACACGGTATCGATGCGCTCAGATTCGATGGGTCCGGGGAATACCGTATTCACCCGGATGCCTCGCTCTTCTCCCAGCTCAAGGGCCAGACCCTTGGACAGCGCATTGAGCCCAGACTTCGGCACCACATAGGGAATGCGGCCGTAGTAGTGTGTTCGTGAAAAAATAGTAGAAACATTGATGATCGAAGCGCCGACCGACATATGGGGGGCGGCGGCCCGAGCCATATTCCATGGCGCACCCAGCAGGTTCATGGCCGAGTCGAACATGGTTTGGTCAGAACCGGCGGCTCGCATCTCAACATCGGAGAAAGGAATGTCACGTAGCGTGTATTTGGGTCCAGCGGCACCTGCGTTGTTCACCAGAACATCAATGGTGCCAAAGGCCTCGACGGTCTCAGCGACAATTTGCCGGCAGATCTCAGGGTCGGCACAGTCCCCGGCCGTCACCACCATGTTTTCCCTGGCAAATCCCTCTTCACAAAGGGTGTCTACAAATTCTTCCAGTTTGCTGATGTCCCGGCCGGTCATCATGACCCTCGCACCTTCACGCAGCAGTTGTCGTGTGATGTAGCGACCGATCGAGCCGGCCGCGCCGGTAAGTACGATCGATTTTGTTTCCAGTCGACGTCCTGCTTTGGACTGGCTCATCATATCGTCGCTGAACTGCACGAAATCATTCATCGGAGTGCTCCTGCTGAACCGGTTTCTATTTGAGTTATTTGTTCGCCCCGGTCGGCCGCATCACGCAGCGCCCAGGCGCGGTAGAGTTCTTCTTTGGTCTTGAGGCCCGCCCGTGGCAGAGCGTGCACCGCGACGTAGTTGGCGCCCTGATGCCGGTTTTCCCACATGGCCTGGTGCGCCTCTGGCAGTTCCTCCATGGCCACCGGGGTTGGGGGCAAAACCGCGAGCAGTCCAGAGGCGATTTGTTCCTGCATCTCGGCAAATTCCCGGGATGTATTCAGGTGTGTGCCTCTGATTTCCGCTGTGGGCATCAGGATACGACGTTGTCTCGTCCAGACTTGCGGGGCGTAGAAGCTGAAGCACTGTCCCTCCAGATCTTCTGAATAAACCACGCGCCCGGTGTTTGGTTTGACGAGGGCCGAGGCCAGCGCCAGTCCATCCCTGCCGCGGCGTTCAAAAACAATATCCGGGAGTCCGCGCTTGTCCAGGGTGTTGCGCAGTGCCGGTGCAATGGCGGAGCCGATAGGCTTGAGGGTCTTGTCGGAGAACTCTCGGACTGCCTCACGAAATGCCAGTGATTCTGTGAAAGGATCGGGCATGCGTGGGAACGGACCGGGCGGCATGAAGTCATCCCCAAGACGCTTGGCAATTTCTTCGATACTGACCACGCCCCGAACCCGCGGTCCGAAGCCCAGAGAGCTGACAAACTCCCGTTGGGCTATGGTGTCGACGAGTACTGCGACCTGGCCGCCGCTCTGACAGGCCACTTCGATGGCCTCAATGGCAACATTATCGACGATGCCATCCTCGGCTCCGGGTCCATAAACGATCAGGATAGTTTGGCCAGGTCGAAGTCCGGCGCGGCGGAACATGGTGGCCGGGGAAGAGGCACCTGGCTTGCCCAAAAAGGTGAAGCGATAGCCGGAGGAGGCGCCGTAGAAAGCGAGTACGCCGCCGTCACCCAGCATTTGGAAGGTTCGGGGGAACGCATTTTCACCCGCATGTGAAACCGCATAGTCGATGCTGCCGCCGGCCGCCGCCTCAGCCGCTTCCACAAAGGGCAGGCCCGCATCGTGCCAGGCTGGCCACGCGTCGGGGTCATCCGGCACCGCGGTGAAAATAGTCTGCCAGCGGGGATCCTTCCGATTGATTGCTGCGCCGCCTGCGGCATTGACCCGCGCTGCCCGGTCGCCGCTGGACACCATGCCCAAGCAAGACAGTCCGCTCGCAGTCGCACTGCGAAGGCAGTCGTAGCCGGTACCCGTCGATGCACCCTCAACAAACAGGCGCTTGCCGGCTTCAATATTCAGCGTTGTGAACAGCGCGCGCTGGATGGTGCCCATCGTCAGGCCATAGGAGCCTGCCTCCTCGAAGGTCAAAGCACTCAGCTTCGGATGAAGCTGGGGGCCCTGAACCGCAAGGAACTGTCCATGGGTGCCGTCATTGCGCTCGTAACCCTGGATCCGGAAGTCGGCCGCCATGGGGTCCAAACCCTGGTCGGGGGACATCAACTCGCTCTGTCCCGAGTACACTGTCACCAGATCCCCGACGGAAAGCCTGCCTTCGGAGACCAGTTCAGCGCCCAGTGAAACAACGAGGCCTACCCCCCCCGAACCAGTGACCTGAACATCGGACTCACGGGCATCGAAGGGGGATACCGGGATTCCCGTGACTGCCCAGATGTCGTTAAAGTTCACCTCGGATGCGAGTACGTAAATCAGCGCCTCAGCGGCCTTGGGCTCTGGAGTGGGGAACACCAGCTTGCGTTCCGCTACGTTGGGATCACCGTGCTCTGGTGTACCGTCGCGCTCTGAGCGAGCAACTCCCCAGCCGTATTGGTGGCTGGGAATGGGCGTTACGCCGGGATAAAAACTCGCGCCTACAGGGAGTAGTTCGCCTGCGGACTCCAGCTCGGTCAACTGCTCCGAACTGGGGTAGGCGGGCACGTCCTTTGGCTGGCAGGGCAACGCGGCACTGCGCTTCTCGAGAAATGCGGTGATGCCCGCGGGGCCGGAGGCCGGATCGCAAACCGATTCGGCAAACAGCCGCGCCTCGGCATCGAGGCCTGCAGACACACCCTGCTCGAGTCCAGTGAAGGTGGCCTCGAGGATACGTTGGGCAATGTGCTCGCGCCCACCGGCCGCCAGTTGGGCCAGCGCTGAAACAATATCGGGGTGGGCCTCTACGCCTGTTGTCATGGCAAGGGGGGCTTCACGCTGCTCGAGCACCCTGCGCTGCTGTTCCAGGACCGGAGCAATGACGCTGTCGCCACGAAAATGCTCCCGAAGGCGCAGCATGGCGCGGTCCAGCGCCGATTCGCTGCCTACGGGAACGACTTCGTCGACGAGGCCTATCTGTTTGGCCCGCGGGGCATTGATGGGCCGGCCGCGCAGCATAATCCCCAGCGCCTCTACCACGCCTTCGTCTCCCCCGCGACTCTGGAGTTTGCGGGTCAGGCGCTGTGTGCCGCCGTAGCCGGGCAGCAGGTTGAGGTTGACCTCAGGCTGTCCGAAAGTGGCATGGTCAGCGGCAACGACATAGGCGCAGGAAAGCAGCAGTTCGTTGCCGCCGCCCAACGCAGGGCCATTAATGGCGGCTATCACGGGCATATCGAGGCTTTCGATTGCCGCGAATGCGGCCTGCGCTGCATGGGGTGGTGTCAGTGCGGAAGCGGTGTCGCCGACTTCGCCGATTTTCAGCAGTTCTTTGACGTCCGCCCCGGCGACAAACGTGCCCCGCGCACCGGTCACCACCAGCGCGTCGATATTGCTCTGGTGCTTGATTTGATGGATTACAGTGTGCAGTTCATCCAGCGCTCGCTCGTTGAGTGCGTTCACCGGCGGGTTGTTGATAAAGAGCAGTGCCACCGTATGGGTATCGGTAAGGCGGTGTATTTCGAGACGAATATAGCGCCAGGTTTGGACAATTTGCCGGGCCTGCGCCAGTGCGCCGTGATCACGCCACTGATTGATGGCTTCTCTGATGACATCCACCACATCGGGGTTCTTGAGTGTCGAAAGGTCGCCCAGTGGCGCGTCCAACAGCAAGTCCCTCAGGGTCCGGCGCATATATTTACCAGATCGTGTTTCCGGGAACGCAGGCACCACGAGAAAGTCCGATGGGACCGCTGTCGCACCCTTTTCGCTGCGAACAAGGCCTTGTAGCCGGGTGAAGTCGTCGTCGCTCAGCTTGCGACCGGGAGCGGCAACCAAAAACGCGACCGGTGTTTCTCCCTTTTCGTCATGTGGCGCACCCACAACGACAACGTTGCCGAGGGGTGAGTCCTCTCGCAGTGTCTTGTCGCGCAATATCGCACCCTCGATCTCCTCGGTACCGATGCGATGGCCCGAGACATTGATAACATCATCAGATCGTCCGTGCAGGGTGAAGCCGCCATCTTCGTGACGCCGCGCGTAATCGCCCTGCGTGTAGCTGTAGCCATCGCTCCAGCGTCCGAAGTAGACGTCCTTGAAGCGCTGTAAATCGCCGCTCCATTGGGGTGTGCCAAAGTTTTCCTTGTCACCCCAGAGGGTGTGCGCGAGGTAGGGGTAGGGCCGGGTAATCACCAGTTCCCCTTTTTCCCCGACATCGGCTTCGCGCCAATCAGAGACGGCGCCGTCCGCCGTGGCTCCCGCCACCCTGACCTGCGCCTGAATCCAGGGGAGCGCCCAGGTTTTGGCGTCGGGTTGAAGGTTCTTGTAGCCACCGGACGGACAGGAAAACACGATACCGCCGTGTTC
>JAKMEU010000389.1 GCA_022425845.1 Luminiphilus sp.
CTCATGGAGGCCCTGTGGCGGGAGGCCCTCTGGTTGATCAAGGACGGTGTCGCGACCACCGGCCAGATTGACGACATCATGACCCATGGCTTCGGCTTGCGTTGGGCCCAAAAGGGTTTGTTTGAAACCTACCGGGTCGCCGGCGGCGAGGCGGGTATGCAGCACTTTTTGCAGCAGTTTGGCCCCTGCCTGTCCTGGCCCTGGACCAAACTTATGGATGTTCCCGATCTCGATGATGCCCTGATTGCTCGTATTGTGGAGCAGTCCGATGCCCAGGCGGAAGGGCGCTCGGTGAGTACCCTTGAGGAAGAGCGGGATGCCAACCTGGTCGCCCTGCTCAAAGTATTGCGGGAGCAGGACACAGCTGCAGGTGCCTTTCTCAATCGAGTGAGTGGGCCCACCGGTTAGCCTTTGGTCGCGGCTTTTTTTGTCAGAGCTTTTTTATTCAGTCCCTGAGGGTGCCCAGGTCGAATCCCGTCCCCTTGGGCCGGGCGTCCGGCCAGTTGGTACGCCAGACCTCCCTTGATACCGCGCCGACGGGAACCGGTGCCCGTTCGAAGCCGGGTTGAGGCGTCATCAGCGGTTCCACGGTGACATCGTGGCGCGGCACGATGAAAAACGGGAAGCTGTAGCGTTCCGCGCCCGAACGGTTCACCACTTTGTGGGGTGTTGATACGAAGTAGCCCCCCGACCACAACTCCAGAAGATCACCGATATTGACGACAAGGATGTTGTCCCTGGCGTTGACCTCAATCCAGTCGTCGCTATCCCGGGGACGCAGCCAGAGACCGCCAACCGAGTCGGGAAACAACAGGGTGAGGGCGTCAGTGTCCTTGTGGGGATGGATGCCATAGCCGTCTTCGCCTGTTCCCTGGGATGGGTAGTGGAGCAGGGTCATGTTGGTCAGCGGCTCATTAAAGAGCGACAGAAACCATTGTTGATCAACGGCCATGATCTGCGCGATGAAGCCCAGCAGGTGCCGTCCGAGGCGGTCACAGGCCTGCCAATAGTCGAGCACTGTCTGCCGAAAACCGTGGGGCCCATCAGGCCAGCGGTTGGGACCGTAAAGATCACAGGCGTGACAAACGGGGTCTGAAGCGGACACTTCGTAGTGCAGTTTGTAGCCCTCGTAATGATCTGCTGCCCGTTGTTCGGCGTTGGGCGAGAAAAAGCCCAGGGGGATGTAACCTCGGTAATTGTCCGGGGTAATTGACTCATCGAGCTTGTGTTCCAGGGGGCGCTCGAAATAGTCCCTGAGCAGTGCGCGCATGGCGGCTACCTGTTCCGCAGCAATACCGTGGCCCGTGACCTGAATAAAGCCCGTGGTGGTCAGGGCCTGTTCCAGGGCGTCGATCACCCCGCGTTCGTGGCTGCTGAGGTCGATGGTTGCAAGGCTGGTGTGCGTCATGGCTCTCCCACAGAAATGCCGCCAGCGCCCGGACACCGACCGGGGACCCGGCGCGGACCTGATCCGCATCATCGTCGATCCGCTAAAAGCCTGTAAAGCGCCGGCGATTGCGAGGCGGTCTGTTACCAGGGCCCTGCCTGGTGCCTCAGGGAAACATTCTCTATTTCGGTCCCAGAGGGCATAATCAGTTGCGTGAGCGAGGGTGATCTATGGCTACCAATTACAGTGTCCGGGTCATCCGGGAAACGCGGTATGTGGGCAAACGGCGTGACGTGCATGGGCTGTATTGGACAGGGCTCTTTCTACTCGGTGTGGTTGGCCTGATGGGTATTACCGGCGCAGCCCATGGGGAGAGTGATGCCGTCCCGGCAGAAGCAAAAGCGGTGTTTATTATTGTTGACGGTATCCCCGCCGACGTGATCGAACGCGTGGCAACCCCGGCCCTCGATGACATTGCTGCGGCAGGCGGTTACACCCGTGCCCAGATGGGGGGGCCCATGGGCACGCCGGCCCAGACACCGACGGTCTCGGCGCCGGGTTATATGAGCCTTGTTACGGGCACCTGGGCCGACAAGCACAACGTGCGCGCCAACGACGAACTTGAGCCCAACTACGATTACTGGAGTTTATTCCGGCTCGCGAAGTCGATAGAACCGCCCCTGACAACGGGATTGTTCTCAACCTGGACCGACAACCGGACCGTGCTGCTGGGGCAGGGCCTGCCGGCCACTGATAACCTCGCCATCGATTACGTGGCAGATGGCTTTGAGCATGATTCGTTGGGTTTTCCACATCGTGAGCACGACCAGCATATCGAGGTGATCGATCGCCATGTCGCCGCTGAAGCCGCGCGGGTGATCGCCGCAGAGGGTCCCCACCTGTCGTGGGTCTACCTGCAATACACCGATGACGTCGCGCATGCGTCGGGTGACGGTCCAGACTTCGATGCCGCAGTGGGTGTGATGGACGGCCTCGTGGGACAGATCTGGGCGGCTGTTGCGGGTCGGCAGGCACAGTATGGGGAAGACTGGTTGATACTGGTCACGACGGACCACGGCCGTGACGCTGAGACGGGCCAGGATCACGGCGGGCAGAGCCTGAGGGAGCGGACCACCTGGATGGTAACCAACAGTCAGCGGCTCAACCCCGCGTACTACAGCCAGCCCGAGATGGTTGATATCTATCCTTCCATTGTTGCGCATTTAGGCCTTCCGATACCTCAACAGGTGGCGGCGGGCCTCGATGGTTCATCGTTTATCGATTGATGCTTCTGCGCGCATTGAGCCGCTAACGGGGCTGCGCCTACACTGTGGGGGCGGGGCGGCCGATGCGCCCGCGCGGGTCCCGGTGAATGCCCGCTGCTGCTGAGCGCCGGCAAAGTACTCACCTCCTGAAACAGCGGGGGCACGCGCCAGGGCGGTAAACCTGTAGCCCCATGGACACCTGTCTGTGGGTCGTGAGAGGAGGGCTCAGGAGCCTTGACCGAATTCGAATACATTGTTGTGGGAGCCGGCTCTGCAGGTTGTGTACTGGCCAATCGGCTGACGGAGGACGGCAACTGCTCGGTTTTGCTTATTGAGGCCGGCAAGGACGACCGCAGTCTGTTTATTCGTATGCCGACCGCGTTGTCCATTCCCATGAACACGCCTCGTTTCAACTGGGGCTACTGGGGCCAGCCCGAACCCCACCTCGACAGTCGGCGTATGGACTGTGCCCGGGGAAAGGTGCTGGGGGGCTCCTCTGCAATCAACGGCATGGTGTATGTCCGGGGGCATCCCCAGGATTTTGACAGCTGGGTAGAGCAGGGTGCCCAGGGCTGGAGCTATGCCGACTGCCTGCCCTATTTCAAGCGCGCCGAGACCTGGATGGCGGGGGCGGACCCCTATCGGGGTGGCGATGGGCCCGTTGACACCTGCAACGGCAACAACATGCGCAATCCGCTCTATCGGGCCTTCATCGATGCCGGTGACGAGGCGGGTTATGGCAAAACTGAGGACTACAACGGTTTTCGCCAGGAGGGCTTCGGCCCCATGCACATGACTGTGCGTCGCGGTGAACGCTGCTCCACCGATCTGGCCTACCTCAAGACCGCCCGCAAGCGCCCCAACCTTACCGTGGTGACCTGTGCCGAGGTCGAGCGCCTCGAGATGTCGGGCCAGCGGGTCACAGGCGTCTGCTACCAACGGCGCGGACAGTCGGTTCGGGTTAG
>JAKMEU010000394.1 GCA_022425845.1 Luminiphilus sp.
GTGGAACCCCTTGAAGCCTCCGCGCTGGTGATGGTGGAGTTGGCGGCTCGGGCCATTGCAGATCGCTTCCCCGCCACCCGCGACGTCATCCCGGTTCATGCGAAGCGCTTCAACCGGGAATTCAGTCGACGATGGGAGCACATCATCGACTTTCTGAAGCTGCACTACGTGCTCTCGCAAAGGGATGACTCGGATTACTGGCGAGACCATCGCCAGTCGGAATCAGTGCCCAAGGGACTTCGAGAGCGGCTCGCGCTGTGGCAGACTGAGATGCCGTGGCACGCTGAGGATGAGCGGGCCGACGAGCTATTTCCCTCCGCCAGCTATCAATATGTGCTGATGGGCATGGGTTTCCGACCCCAACTCTCGGGACCACCCCGCAGACGACAGTTGGAACAGCGGGCTCGCAGCGAGGAATTACTCCATGAAGTCGGGCAACAAGCGCAGCGTATGGGACAACACCTGCCCAGTAATCGGCAGCTTCTGACGGACCTGCTCCATCGCGATTTTGCGACCCTATAACACGACGGCCAGATTGAATGTCCAGCATAGAGAAACTCAACAACGTGCAACACGCCGAACTTCGCGTCATTACCGAGTTTGGCCCCGGGTACGGTGATAACGTGATGTTTGTGCCGGTCTACCCCAACGAGTTTCGAGGACTGCAAAGCTGCTATCCCTTGCTGTTTTTTAAAGACCCCCAATCGGGCGTTTTTCATCCCATCGCACTGCTGGGCTTTGAAGAGGGTGAAAACCTTTTTCTCGAAAACGGTGGCTGGGACGCCCCCTACATACCCCTGATGGTGCAACGGGGCCCCCTGATGATCGGTTTCGAAGAGAGCAGCGACGCCGATGCCCCCACGCCGGTCGTCGCCATCGACATCCAGCATGCCAAGGTCAGTCAGAGTGAAGGAGAGCGGCTGTTTTTGGAGCATGGAGGTTACTCCCCCTATCTGGATCGACTCACGGCGATCATGGAGGCCATCCATGAAGGACACCGTCTGGCCGACACTCTGGCCGAAACACTGGTGTCACTGGACCTGATCACCTCCTGCGACCTGCAGATCACGCTGGATAACGGCGCACAGCATCAACTTGCAGGCTTCTATATGCTCAACGATGAGGCGCTGCTCGGGCTCGATGATGCCGGGCTGCAGGTGCTTTCAGAGAGGGGAATTCTCGCAGCCGCCTTTTTGATGTTTGCCTCCCAATCGCAACTGCAGTCCCTTATCCGAAGAAAAACCGGCGGAGCGTAGTCATCCCGTGGCTTCCAATCTGGGCAGACCCGCCCCCATAAAAGAAATCGAGTGCCGCGCCGGGCTACCGCTGGATTTCGACCTGCTGCAAGGTGACGAGCCCTGGGTAGCTAGAGGCCTGGTCGGGCATTGGCCGGTGGTGAAAGACAATGCAAATGGACAGCAATCCCTGGCTTATTTGCAGTCCTTCTGCAGCAACAAAAAGACCTCAGCGTTTCTGGCTGAGGCAGAACACGGGGGCCGCCTGTTTTACAACGACAACTTCGATGGCTTTAACTTTGTGCAGTTGGACACCACGCTGGAAGCGGTATTTGCAAAACTAAGCGCACTGGAAAGCGACCCGTTGGCACCCACCCTGTACGTGGGCTCAACCAATATTGACCAGGCGCTGCCGGGGTTTCGCAAAGACAATACTATTGATGTGCCTGATGCCCAGCCATTAACCAGCCTCTGGGTGGGCAACAAGAGCCGGGTCGCGGCCCACTTTGACTACCCTCGTAACCTCGCATGCGTCATCGCGGGTCAGCGGCGCTTCACGCTTTTTCCTCCAGAGCAGGTTGAGAATCTGTACGTTGGCCCCTGGGACCTTACACCCGCCGGTCAACCGATCAGCCTCGTTGATACCCACGAGCCGGATCTCGATCGTTTTCCCCGTTTTGCCCGAGCCTGGGAGTCGGCACAAAGCGCCGAACTGCAGGCGGGCGACGCCATCTTCATCCCCGGCATGTGGTGGCATCAGGTGGAGTCCCTGTCGGCAATCAACGGACTGGTCAACTACTGGTGGTCTGAAACGCCGGCTGTCTACGGCGCGCCCATGGACGCATTTAACCACGCGCTTCTGTCCATCAAGCAGTTGCCTCCGGCCCAACGTAGAGCCTGGAAATCCCTGTTTGATACCTATGTCTTCAACGAATCTGAAGAGGCGCTTGCCCATATTCCCGAGCACGCCCGTGGCAAACTGGCGCCCCTGCATTCAGAGATGGCGCGCCGGCTGCGCGCCGAACTGATTAACCGATTAAAACGCTGATATCCGGAGGATCAGGCCTTTGAGCGAACGAGGGATAAGCAAGGTAGTGATCGCCGGTGGCGGCACGGCGGGCTGGATGACGGCAGCAGCGCTGTCTCACCTTGTGGGCCGACCGTTGGATATCACCCTGGTGGAATCCGACGATATCGGCACCGTCGGCGTGGGGGAAGCC
>JAKMEU010000402.1 GCA_022425845.1 Luminiphilus sp.
GGCCACCGCCATGCCGGGGGCCCCCGCCACCCGATAAATCATCGCGGCGGTATCCGTGCCAAATTGTCTGGGTCCTTCAAGCGCCGGATGATCGCGAAAGTAGAACAGAATCAGCAGGCAGCACCCCACCGCCAGGGTAACCCGCCAACCCACGTGCTTTTCTTTGAGGAAGAGTGGTTTGATCGTTTCCCCCGCAATCGTCTGAAGTTGCTTTGATTACTCTGTTGAGAGCAAGTCCAGCGCGTGGCGATCCATCAACTCGAGTGCTTTACCGCCACCCCGTGCCACACAGGTCAGGGGTTCTTCAGCAACAATAACCGGCAAACCGGTCTCATCCATAATGCGCCGGTCCAGGTCGCGCAGCAGAGCCCCACCGCCGGTGAGCACAATGCCAGACTCGGCGATATCCGCCGCGAGTTCGGGCGGGGACTGCTCCAGGGCCATCTTGATGGCGCGAAGAATGGAAACCAGTGGGTCAGCCAGCGCCTCACGTATTTCATCACTGTTGAGGGTAAAGCTTTTGGGCACGCCTTCCGCGAGATGCCGCCCCCTGACGTCGATCTCTCGAAGCTCGCTGGAGGCATAGGCACAGCCCACCTCCTGCTTGATGCGCTCTGCAGAGGAGTCTCCGATCAGGCTGCCATAGCGTCGACGCACATAGGCAATAATAGACTCATCAAAGCGATCTCCACCAGTCCGAATCGAATCCCGGTAAACCACTCCGTTGAGCGAGATGATGGCAATTTCAGTCGTACCGCCCCCGATATCAACCACCATGCAGCCAGTGGCCTCATCCACCTGAAGACCCGCTCCGATCGCCGCCGCCATGGGCTCCTCGATCAGACGCACTTCCCGGGCCCCCGCACTGAGAGCCGACTCCCTGATGGCCCGGCGTTCCACCTGAGTGGACATGCAGGGCACGCAAATAAGCACCCGTGGGCTGGGGCGAATAAATTGGGTCTCATGCACCTTGGCAATAAAGTGCTGAAGCATTTTTTCCGTGACCTGGAAGTCCGCAATAACGCCGTCCTTCAGCGGTCGAATGGCCCTGATGTTTCCCGGGGTCCGACCCAGCATCCGCTTGGCTTCCCGGCCCACGGCTTCTATGGTTTTCTGCCCGTTGTGCAGTCGAATGGCAACCACCGAAGGCTCGTCGAGAATAATACCTTTGTCTTTTACATAGATCAGCGTGTTGGCTGTGCCGAGGTCAATGGACAAATCGTTGGAAAACATGCCGCGAAGGCGCTTGAACATACTGTGGTCCCGTAGAATCTACGCTGAGGCTCCAACACATGACCGCGCTGGAGGCTCGAGTGTTTGTTATGGCGAAGCAAGCGTCCCGTCAAACCACGCGAAAACGTCGATAAATCAGGCAGTTCAGGCTTCGTCTTAAGGCAGGAATGTATCAATGCAGGGGTTTTTGGGCAAGGTGAATCTGTGGTAGCTTCCCGTCTTTCCCTGTCACAGCGGACTCCCGCCATGCCCACAACCCCAGCGGATGTGCTCTCGGTGGCGCAACTCGCGCGACTGCGAATCGAAGAATCAGCCCTTGACGATGTGACCGACCGCTTTGGACGGATTCTCGATTTGGTCGCAGAACTGCAGCAAATCGATACCGAGGGCGTTGAGCCCATGTCTAACCCCCACGACATGGTTCAGCGGCTTCGAACCGATGCCGTCACTGAAGGCGACCAACGTCTGGAGCTGCAGGCCGTCGCACCCGCTGTGGAGGATGGATTCTTCCTCGTGCCGCGAGTCATCGACTGATGGCATTAGATAGCCTGACAGCTGCCACGGCCACGGAGCTGGTCTCCGAACTGCAGGCCAGGCGCCTATCGGCCACGGAGTTAACCGAGTCCTGTTTGAACAGGATCTCCGCGGTAAACCCGGAATTGAACGCGGTCATTACCGTTTGCGAAGAGCAGGCCCTGAAGGAAGCGGCCGAGGCCGACGTGATGTTGCAGCGAGGGGATGGTGGCCCCCTGACCGGCCTACCCCTCCTGCACAAAGATATTTTCTGCACCCGCGGCGTGGCAACCACCTGCAGTTCGAAAATGCTGGAGAACTTTGTTCCCCCCTATGACGCTACGGTCGTTAGCCGTCTGCGGGCTGCGGGAACCATCATGTTGGGTAAAACCAATATGGACGAGTTCGCCATGGGCTCCTCCACCGAGACATCCCGATTTGGCGTAACCCGCAACCCCTGGAACATGGACTGCGTCCCGGGAGGGAGCTCAGGAGGCGCCGCCGCCGCTGTGGCAGCGGGCTTTGCGCCCCTGGGCACCGGGACCGATACCGGAGGCTCCATCAGGCAGCCCGCGTCCCTGTGCGGCATTACCGGACTGAAACCCACCTATGGGCGGGTGTCCAGGCTGGGCATCATCGCCTTTGCCTCCTCTCTCGACCAGGCCGGCCCCATGACACGTACGGCCGAAGATGCCGCCTTGATGCTTCAGGTCATGAGCGGCGTTGATCCCGGGGATTCCACATCGGCTGACGTAGAGGTGCCTGATTTCCGGTCTCAAATGGGTGACAGCATCCAGGGCTTGCGCATTGGCATTCCTCGGCAGTATTTCAGTCCGAGTCTGGATACCCGGATGGCGCAGACCATTCAGGCAGCACTTGACGAACTGGTGCAGGAAGGCGCCGAACTGATCGACATCGACCTTCCCCACACCGAACAGGGTATCGCCACCTACTACATCATCGCCCCCGCGGAAGCGTCTGCCAATTTGTCCCGCTACGACGGCGTGCGTTTCGGGTATCGGTGTGGGGCACCGCAGGACCTGACCGACCTCTATGAACGATCGCGGACCGAAGGATTTGGCGACGAGGTAAAACGCCGAATACTTGTTGGCACTTACGCCCTCTCCGCAGGTTTTTACGATGCCTACTTCAAAAAAGCGCAGCAGGTGCGCAGGCTTATCAGTCACGATTTCAAGAACGCCTTTGAGCACTGCGACGTCATCGCAGGTCCGGCGGCTCCCGGTGTGGCCTTCGGTCTGGGGACAAAGACCCAGGACCCGCTGGCCATGTATCTGGAAGATATCTATACCCTGTCCGTCAATCTCGCCGGCCTGCCCGGCATGTCGGTGCCGGCCGGACTCATCGATGACATGCCGGTCGGCCTGCAATTGATTGGACGGGCATTTGATGAGGCTACCCTGCTGCGCGCCGCCCACCGCTTTCAACTTCGCACCGACCATCACAGGGCCCGCCCCGCCCTGGCGGAGGTGGCGTCGTGAGCTGGGAAGTGGTGATGGGTCTCGAGGTGCACCTGCAGCTTGCGACAGAAAGCAAGATTTTTTCAGGCGCGGCCAATCAATTCGGCGCCGAACCCAACGAGCAGGCCTGTGCTGTGGACCTCGGTATGCCGGGGATGCTGCCCGTACTGAATGCCCAGGCTATCCGGTACGCGGTGATG
>JAKMEU010000013.1 GCA_022425845.1 Luminiphilus sp.
CGCACCCAATAGGGTGAACAGCACGGCGTGCTGCCACCGGAACCAGATCATCACCAGCAGCACCGGAATATCAAAGAGCGCGACTTCAACACCCCTTGCATCGAAGCAGGGAACCCACGACAGATAAACAATGCAGATAACAAGGAGCGCCGGGGTTAAGCCGGGCCTCACAAGAACACCCCCACAGGCGGGCGGCGGCATAGCTCACCATTCAACGAGCGCGCGTTCACGGGCTATCACCCCGCAGTTGCAGATAACGCGGACGGATCCGACTTTGCCAAACCTCAGGCTGTATCAGTCCCTGATAGTGAAATCGAACGTTGCCGTCTCTATCGACCAGGAATGTTTCCGGCGCGCCCTGCACGCCAAGCCTTTCGCCATAGGTCCCTGTTGAGTCCACAAGCGAAAGCTGAAACGGAGAACCAAACTGCTGTAACCAACCCTCTGCATCTATGGGGTTATCTTTGAGTGCAATGCCCACCAAGCGAATGTTTTCGCTGGCAATCTCATGCAAAAACTTGTTTTCCGTTTGACAGGTGACACACCAGCTGGCCCAGAAATTAATCAGATAGGGCTCGCCCTGCAAACTCCCCAACTCAACGCTTTCTGAGCTGCCCAAAACTTCAAGTGGCTGGTCAGGAAGGGGAAATTTAGTACCAGAAAGGTCAGAGTACGCGGCGCCGAAATACAGCCAGAGGGCACCTGACCACGCGCTGACAGATGCGATGAGCAAGAGCATAGGGAGCCAGCTGGGTACGCTCGAGGCATCTCCGTCTCGCGTTGATGACCTACCCCTCATCTGCTTTGGCTACCCCTTTGGCCAGAGAGCATCACTCATTCATCATGCCTCCGATTCGCACCACAATTCGGTTATCTTAACCAGCGCGACCGCGCTTGGCCTCGTACAAAAGGGCAGGTCCCTGCAGCTACTCTATAGGGCCCCGTGATCGTCCCGTCGAGCTAACATCGGGCAAGACAACCGGATGGATTTTTGCCAGAGTAAGGCCTGCTCAAACAAAAGGCTGCATCCAATCCATGAACCTCCAAAGTATCTGGACACACTTTGTTACCGCTTCGGTGATGCTACTCGGGGCGAACCTGGCCGGCGCCGGGGAGCACAGCGCGACCGATTCGGCTTTTGAGACCTCAATGACGATCGGCGGCGCGGGCCAAACCTGCCTGACCGACCCCGACTGCATAAATCGTTTCCACCCGAACATCCCTATGAATCGGATGGCTCAGCCGGGGCAAGTATTGACGTTCAAAACCCGCGATGCCGCAGACTTACTGGGGACCGTTGACCAGCAACACGATGCTACCCAGCCCCTGGACTCCCAGCGCTTTAAAGCACTCGAAGGCAACTTCGGCGTGGTCCATCCCATGGTGGGCCCGATCCACATCGCTGGAGCAGATGCCGGCGACACCCTGAAGGTCACCGTTCTAAATATTGATATTGGCCGCTACGGCTATACCTTTGGCGGCGACAGCGGGTTCATCGGTGATCGGGTGGAAGGCAACTTCGTGGCTGTTTGGGAACTCACAGATGAATTTGCCACCAGCGCCGACATCCCCGGCGTGCGAATACCCAACGGCAGCTTTCCCGGCATTGTGGCCACGCTGCCGGGACCCACCGAATTCCAGGGCATGTTGGCCCGTGAACAGCAGCTTCACGACGTTGGCGGTTCTGTATTCCTTCCGTCTACCGAAGACGCCCTCCCCGCTGCGCTCTGCGGCGAGGGCGGCCCCGCCGCTGACACCTGCCTTCGCACGATTCCGCCTCGGGAACAGGGCGGCAACATGGACATCCGACACATCGTTGAGGGGGTGTCGATTTACCTGCCCTGCCAAATCCCGGGTTGCGGCCTGATGGTCGGTGATTTGCACTACGCTCAAGGTGACGGTGAAGTATCGGGGACGGCCATTGAAATGTCCGCAAACGTCACGGTGACGACAGAGATCATCAAAGACCATCCCAACCTCAGAACCGGCCCTCACTATGAAGGCAATGCGGCGGCCTTACAGATACCCTCAAAACGCTTCTACGCTGTAACAGGGCTCCCCGTAAAACAACCTGGCACAACGTACCCCGACATGCAGTATCTCAACAGCGAAGTGGGTAAAGGGCTGGGTAACCTGTCCAATGATCTTCAATTGGCTGCAAGAAATGCCCTGGACGGAATGATCGATTACATCGTCACGACCTATGGTTATTCAAGGAACCAGGCCTATGTCATCGCCAGCGTCGCCGTAGACTTACGCATCACGCAACTGGTGGATGCACCCAACGTGGGTGTGACGGCGATTCTGCCACTGGATATTTTCACCGGGGAATGACCCTAAGCGCCTCGGTTACCAAGAATAACCCGGCCCCGGTAACCGGACGCCATGACAAGCAAGGCCCGGGTTTATCGTCTCGCATTCAACCGGGGTCGTGCTCAGTAGGTGGAAGTCCAGGTCAGCAGAGCAACGGCCGAAAACCCCGCGACAGAGGCGCATTGAAAGATAAAGTCCACTCGATCGATTCGCGCCATAGCCGCATCTTTCTCATCGTCTGCCGCCTTGGTGTACACATTGGTACCCCAGGTAAACAAAGCAAAAAGCCCCATCGCTATCAGGTAGCTACAGGCGAACAGCTGATCCAGGAACGTCAGGT
>JAKMEU010000017.1 GCA_022425845.1 Luminiphilus sp.
GATCGACTCGCCGGGTGTCCGGGAGTTTCATCTCAGCCATCTGCCGCAGGATGCTGTGGCAAACGGATTTATCGAATTCGCCCCGCTCCTGGGATCATGCCGTTTTCGCGACTGCAGCCACAGTCACGAGACAGGGTGTGCGATTCTTGAGTCGGTGGAGCGCGGTGATATCAGCGCATCACGATTGGCCAGCTATCACCAAATCGTGGCGTCGATGACGGGTGACTAGACAGGGCAGCCCTGCTGCACTTGAAGGCGATCTTATGGGCCCTCGAGCATAAGGATGCTCGGCATGGGCTCTTCCAGCCTGCACGCGGGTAGAAATTCGGGCGTTTTTTATTCCTTGTCCCGTCGCAGATCCTGAAAGAGCAGGAACTCGAAACGCAGCTCTACTTTCCATGCCCAGGCCCGGGGGTCATAGGGCTCATCCACACGCAGGTTATAGCTGGGCTCGAACTCGATGAAGAGATAGTCCCGATACGTCTGCCGACGAAATCGCACCCCCAGGCGGTAGTTGGAGACATAGCTGTAGGGTTCGGTCGCACCCCAAACCTCGGCATAGGCCATCAAGCCACGTTCGGTAGGCCCACCATCACTGCGGTCAGCCTGCCAAAAATTTATCCACTGCAACGACGTGCTCATCTCTACGCCGTCGGTACTTGAGCCATACAACACACTCGAATAACTGCGAATAAGTTGCTGGTCGTTGATCTGGTGGTCCAGTAACAACCGGGAGGTACTGGTTGTACCGTCGCCGAAATCAAACTGAACCCGCTCAATGAACCGCAGACTGTTGCGCTCACTCAAGTCTCGCTCGTAGGTAAACTTGATTCCCGGCTTGGGTCCATTTGAGCTCGCGCCCAGGGTTAGCTTGAAATCAACGTCGCGGTCCTCGAAGCGGTTTACCTTGAGTTCCAGAGCGACCCTGGACTGGGAGGGGTCATCTGCCCCGTTAATATCATTGAGAGGGTCCTCACCCCTGAATACCAGGTCGAGACGCTTGGAGATTTCCGGGAGATTGACCTTCCCTCCCACACGAACCCGCACATCGTTGCCCAGCCGCTCGTCCCAATCATTTATCAACCGCAGTCGCAGTCGCGAATAGGCTTCCGTATCTTCGGAGTCACCGCCACCAAAATAGGCATCAAACCACTGGGTGAGATCATCGGCACGTTCGGTGACGAACCCATGCCCCGTATCCATCCAGGAGGGCGCTTCCTCCGGCAAGTCCTTCTCGGTGCCCGCTTCCGGCACGATCTCAACATCGGAAGCAGCCTGATCGCCTTCCTCCTGATCAAGCTGTGCCACCAGAAGGGCTTGTGCAGGGTAGCCAGCCACACCAGCCGGCTGCGGTATAACAACCTGCTCACTGAGCTCACCTGCCCTGACGCCGGATAACAACGTCAGGGAAAGAAACAGACCCAATAGCGCCTCGGGAAAGCGGATCACGATGCGCCGCGTCGAATTGTGTCCAAGAGAATCGGTTACCATCCTGAAAAATCACTGACCTGCCGGCCAGCGCCAAGTAAACTCCGCCCAGTTTCCACCAGTCTACCGTTTCTGCCTATGAAATTTTTCGCAGCGCTGCAATCGATCTTACCCCAGCATCACCTCTCTCGGGGTGTGGGGTGGCTCGCCCATCTCGAACACCCGCGATGGCTGAAGACCCTGCTGATCAAGCTGTTTATGCGCAGCTACGGGGTCAGTCTCGATGACGCGAAATTGGAGACGCCTGACAGCTACCGCCATTTCAACGCTTTTTTTACCCGCGCGCTGCGGGATGGCGCCCGTCCCCTGGCGACCAGCCGCTACGTCATGCCCGCTGATGGCGAACTCAGCCAGTGCGGCCCCGTCACCGACGACGCACTGATTCAGGCCAAGGGAAGGTATTACAGCACCGCCGCTTTGCTCGGTGCGGACGATACGTTTTCAGAGGCCTTTAAAGACGGCAGCTTCGCCACAATCTATCTGTCTCCCAGTGATTACCACCGGATTCATATGCCCATTTCGGGCACCCTGCGCCAGACCCGGTACATACCCGGAGATCTGTTCGCAGTGAACCAGGCGACGGTTCACAGTGTGGATCAGTTGTTTGCGCGGAACGAACGTCTGGTCTGCCGTTTCGAGACTGCCGACGGTCCCATGGCGCTCGTTCTTGTGGGAGCCATTATTGTTGCAGGAATCGAAACCGTTTGGGGGGGTGTCGAATCACCCCGGCCCGACGCCATCAGGGAAACCAACTGGGACTCTGAGCACGCGCCCCTGCTGGCCTGTGGTGCGGAGGTGGGACGCTTTTTCCTGGGGTCGACCGTCATCATGCTCACGCCAAAAACCCTGGAATGGGCGGTCGAGGCCGGCGACTCGGTTCAGGTCAAAGCCGCGCTGGCTGACTGATCACGCGCAAAGCGCGATCAAAGATTCTCTTCAGCAAAGGCCGCAAGACGCGACCGAACGATACCGTTGATAAACATGGTGCCCGCGTGGGGATAGGCTTTTACCCGCTCCACAAGGTAGGTCAGACCGGAAGTCAGGGGGGAAATGTATTTGTTGTCTATCTGCGCCAGATTTCCCAGCACGACAATCTTGGAGTCTGCCCCTACGCGACTGATGATTGATTTCAGCTGAAACTGTGTCAGCCCCTGAGCCTCATCAATAATGATGTAGGCGTTGTTAAAGGACCGGCCGCGCATGAAATTCAGCGACTTGAACTGGATATTGGCCCGCTCCTTCACGTAGTCAATACTGCCGTTTGCGCATTCGTCAGCCCCATGCAGTATCTCGAGGTTGTCGTCAAAAGCCGCCAGCCAGGGCGCCATTTTTTCTTCCTCTGTACCGGGCAGGAAGCCAATATCCTCAGCAATGGGTGGCGTGGAGCGGGCAACGATCAATTTGGAGTATTTCCGCTGTTCCAGAATGGCGTGAAGGCCGTAGGCGAGCGCCAACAGGGTTTTTCCAGAACCCGCTGGCCCCGTCAGGACCGTCATATCGATATCGTCATCCTCAAGGAGGCGCATGGCCATGGCCTGTTCCAGGTTACGGGGAGCGAGGCCCCAGAAACGCTGGTTCATGAGGTTATCCCTGCTGTCGACCCGCAGGTAAACAAATTCCTCGTCGAGCTTGGCCACGTAAGCAATGAAGTGACAGTCGTCATAGACAAATTGACAGGGATAGGCGCCAGGCATGGTGCTTCTGGGCAGCCGATGCAGGGTGACGTCACCTTCGCGGACCGTATCCACATCGGGAACTTTTGACCAAAACTCCCCCGGTACATGTTCATAGCCGGTAGAGAGCAGATCGATATCATCGAGCACCCGGTCATGCCGGTAATCTTCCACCCGGTGCAGGCCTGACCCCTTGGCCTTTATGCGCATATTGATGTCTTTGGTCACCAGACACACGACGGCCTCGGGCTGCTCGGCCTGCAGTTTCAGGGCAACATTGATAATTCGGTTGTCATTTGCCTGATCCTGCGTGGCATTCAGGAACGGCACCACACCGTCCTCCTGTATCAACTGATCCGGGTAAATCGCCAAGGTACCGAGGGGGCCGTTCAGATTGGATCCCGGTATTTCCACCCCCGACTGGGTTTTTGCGGGACTGGCACCGCCCACGACCTTATCAATCATCTGTATGGCAATCCGAGCCTCGCGGCTCACCGTCTTGTCGCGCCTGTCCTTAATGTGGTCAAGCTCTTCCAGCACCGTCATGGGTATTACCACGTGGTGCTCCATGAAAGCGGCAACAGCAGTTGGATCATGCAACAGCACATTGGTATCGAGTACATAGGTCTTGCGCACAGCAGGTTGGGCAAGGGGCGTATCAATACGAACAGCAGCACTGGTTTCCATTGTGGAATCCTCGGTTGTGGCGTTGTCAGTAGGGTTCAAACTTTCAGGAGGGGGCGGTCGGTCAGGCAAGCCTTCGGATTCTCCCGACGACTGGGGGGGCGTAGCAAATGCGGCGGCGGTGGGAATCCCGGTGGGATCAGCTCGCTCAATCAAACAAAATCCGTCCTACTCATTAATTTTCGGCCGGCCTCCAGTAAAGCCTCACCTGCGCCCACTGTCAACGCAATGCCGGATTTAATTGCCATAAGTGTCGCCGACGCTGACAGGCGCCGGAAATTTCGCTAGCATTCGCGATTACCTTGGATCTTGAATGTACACCCAAGATCTCCTTCTGCTGACAGCCGCTACACCCGGGAGCTCCACACGGCCATGCTGAACACCGATGCCATGGCCCAGCTAAAGGGGCTGAAACAGCAGATAGAAGCCCAAAAAGAATACGCAGAAGCCACCGTTAAAGGGACGCAGAACCGATATGGGTTCGCCGTAGTCGATGACGGGCGCGAGATATTCATTCCGCCCGACGAAATGCTCAAAGTACTGCCCGGGGACCGGGTGCGCATCTGTATCCGGCCAGCAAGCCAGCAGGGTAAAGGCGGCAAAAGCCAGGAAGGGCGCACCGTAGCCGACATCGAGCGGCTGGTAGACACCACGCTGGACCGATTCGTGGGCTCCATTGTCACCAAAGGCAAAGCAGTTTTTGTTGCGCCTGACCTCCCCGATCTGAAGCGATGGCTATTCATCCCACCCCACGCCCGAAACGGTGCCAAAACCGGCGACCGCGTGGCATGCGCACTGCTGCGCCATCCCATCAAAGACGGGAAACCCTCCGCTAAGGTGCTGTCCATTATTGGGCACCCCGGCGAACCGGGAATGGAAAATCGCTACTGTGCGGCCAGGGCGGGAATCCCGCCGGCCTGGTCGGAGAAGGACGCTGCCAGCTGGATCGAGTTTGCACAGCAGCGATCCCCTCTCGAGGATGAGAGCCGAACCGATCTCAGCCACCTTAATTTTGTATCGATCGATGCGGCACGGACGCAGGATATCGATGATGCGCTCTACGCCGAGGTCACCAGTGAGGGCTGGATTTTATACGTTGCGGTGGCCGACCCCACGGCCTTCCTCGATGGCATGGAACAGCTTGATGACGCCCTGAAGG